>JBEKLK010000009.1:0-22889 GCA_050010235.1 Rhizomicrobium sp. | reverse complement strand
GACCCGCGTTCTCGGTGCCGCGTTCGGCGACGGGATGCTCACGAGCGATGGCGAGAAGTGGCGATCCCATCGGCGCATCATGGCGCCCTCCTTCGACCATCGCAGTCTTGTGGCCTATGCACCTTCGATGACGGCGGCGGCGGAAGCCCATCTCGACCAATTCGATCGCGCCGGCGACGGCGCGATCGTCGACATTGCCGAGGAGATGACTCAACTCACGCTTCAGATCATTTCACAGACGATGTTTTCGGGAGATAGCGACGACTTCAAGAATCTCGTGGGCGAGACGCTGGCACGGGGCCAGGAAATGCTGACATTCGACATCGTCGACATCCTGCCGCTGATCGGTCCCTGGCACATGCGCCGGAATCTGGACCGGATCAGCGCCGTCTTCGGGCAACTCGATGCCTCGATGCATCGCCTCATCCAGGCGCGCACCAAAGCGAAGGACGCTCCGCCAAGGGATCTGCTCGACCGTCTCGTCGCCGCACGCGACGGCGAGTCGGGCGTGCGCATGACGGAAAAGGAAGTGCGCGACGAGGTCGTGATCATCTTCCTGGCCGGCCACGAAACGACGGCGGTGGCGATGACGTTCGTCTGGTACTTGCTGTCTCAGCATCCGGCGGCGGAAGCCGGGCTGCATGCAGAACTCGAATCCGTGCTGGCCGGCCGCGCGCCGACCCACGCCGATCTCGCCAATCTTCCCTACACGCGCATGGTGATCGAAGAGGCGATGCGGCTCTATCCGCCGGCGCCGGGGCTGTCCGGCAGAAAGCCGCGCGAGGACGACGAGATTTGCGGTCGCAAGGTGCCCAAGGCCGCCACAATCACGATCATGCCGTGGATTCTTCACCGCCATCGCGCGTTGTGGGAAAATCCCGATCGCTTCGATCCGGAGCGTTTCTCGGCCGAACGCAGCGTCGACCGGCCGCGTTTTGCGTACCTGCCCTTCGGCGGCGGCCCCCGCATCTGTATCGGGGCCGCGCTCGCCATGATGGAAGCTTCATTGATCCTTGCCACGTTCGCGCAGCGCTATCGCCTGCGGCTCGCGGCGGATCAGGACATCGAACTGCAGCATCGGGTGACGCTGCGACCCCGCGACGGCATCAGGATGGTTTTGGAACGGCGCGCCCGTTAGCGCATTCTACGGGCCGTTGAATTTGCTTTCCCAGGCAAGCGCGGAGCGCACGATTTCGTCGAGATCGTCATGCGCCGGCGTCCAGTTCAAGGTCGTGCGGATACGACGGGAATCCGCGATCAGCCAGGGTGGATCGCCCGCGCGCCGCGGATTTTCCTGTACCGGCAGTTTGCGACCCGTCACCCGTTCCATCGCGCCAATGACATCGCGCACCGAGGAACCATGCCCATAGCCGCAATTCATCACCGTGGCAGCGCCGCCGCCATGCAGATAGTCCAGAGCCAGCATGTGGGCTGCGACGAGATCGCTGACATGGATGTAGTCGCGTACGCCCGTGCCGTCCGCCGTGGGATAATCCGTGCCGAAGACATCGAGATGCGGCACACGCCCCAGAGCGACCTCGCACGCACGCTTGATCAGATGCGTGGCATGCGGCGACGACTGGCCGGTACGTCCCATCGGATCAGCTCCCGCCACATTGAAATAGCGCAATGCCACATGGCAAAAGTCATAGGCGCGGGATGCGTCTTCCAGCATCCACTCGGTCATCAACTTGGAGCGGCCATAAGGGCTGATCGGTCCCGTCGGGAGATTTTCCGACAACGGCCCGTCCGTTTCTCCGGCATACACAGTGGCAGTCGATGAAAAGATGAAGTTGCGAACTTTGGATTCGACCGCCGCCTCGATCAGGTTTCGCGCGACGAGAGTGTTGTTTTCATAATAGGCGAGCGGATTTTCGACCGACTCCGGCACGACGATCGAGCCCGCAAAATGAATGATGGAACCGATGTCGTAGTCCGCAATAAGCCGGCGCACGAGGGCCTGGTCGCCGGCGTTTCCCTCGACGAAGTCCACTCCTTCCGCGACAAGCCCGCGAATGCCCGTGGACAAATTGTCCAGCACAACGACCTTCTCGCCGCGATCGACAAGTGCCAGGACCATATGGCTGCCGATATAGCCGGCGCCGCCCGTGACGAGGATCGATTTGTTCTGAGTTTCCGCGGCCGGAAGAAATATCTTGGCGGCTTTCTGCCCCATAATATCCGCGTCCTTCGGGTTGGCGACGCGGATCGTTACAGAACGCGGTTAATTATTTCCTGCAGATTGGACGCGGGAGATGCCAGATCGAAACCGCCCGACGCCCAGGACTATCGCGGCGCCGGGGGCGGCTTCGCGGCGGCGGGCGCGGCTTTCTCCTCATCCCATTGCTTCATCTGCGAAAGGCTGCCGCTAAAGCCGTCGAGCACAATGGGAAGAGTGATCTTTTGGCCGTTGACCGACGCGATCTCGATCGCGCCCTTGGGGATATTCGACTTTGCCATTGCGTCGATCATCTCCTGGGGCAGCACGCCCTCGACATAGCAGCCGTCGCGTTCGCAGCGGCGGTATTTGAGGTCCGCCAGCCGGTACGACCCGATTTCGATGGTCATTCCCTTCGCGAACGACACCAGTAGAGGCACCACGATCCGGGCGGTGTAGAGCTTCCTGTCCGGAACATATGCGATGGAAATTCCCAGCATCCGGAGATCCTGCTGGCGCGCAAAGGCGACCTGCGAAATGTCGCAAACACTGCCCGGCGACCGATAGCACTGAACCGACCATGAGCCGAATGTCTGGGTTTTTTCGATCAGGGATCCGCTCTGTGCCGTATTGTCGATGGCCGTGGCAGGCTTGGCCGGCTGGGGGGGCGACGCCGCGTAAACCTGGGTGCCAAACCCGACCATTGCCACCACTGCCAGCACCGTGTGTCGCCACATATTCCCACTACTTTCGAATGGCATCGTCCCGAGGCCGATTTAGAACCAATGTCCGGAGCGACGGCGCCAATCCTTGTCGCGTTCGCGCATCGCTTCGGCAAAGCCCTTTAATGAATAGTCGAGTGGCGCCTGTCTGCCGTCGAGGCCCATGATGGTGATCTGGCCTCCCGCACTATTTTCCATCTGGGTGCGCTCATTGGCGGTCAGCGGCGTGATCGCGATGCATCCAGTCTGGTCGCAGGTCGTATAGGGTACGACAACCGCCGGCCCGCTGCCGGTCGAGAAGGCAAGGCCGGGGCCGAGCAGCACACCCAGCGGCACGTCGATGGTGAGTGTATCCGCGGCAACGCCGCGGGCGATCCGCAGCTCCGCAAGCGTGATGTTCGTTCCGGGCCTGAGAACGATCTTCTGAAGCGAACAGCCGCTCCCGGTCTCCGTCGTTGGCGGACAGTTCAGCTCCCAATCCTGAATATAGGCTGTGGTCGGCACCGTCCCGCGGAAATCGTGCGCCGCCTGCCAAAAATGAATGCCGAGCGCCGCCGCTATTGCGCCCAGCGCAAAACAGCCAAGCCCCACAAGAACAAGCGCGAGCGTGTGGTTGTGGAAGCCAGGAGACGAGTTTTCAGCGGGCATTTGGCTCATGCGAATTGAAGGAAAACATTCGGGGTGTTCAGGGCCCCCTCATAACCCGGGTTGCTCCAAACATCCAGAACCTCCGCAGCCGTGAACGCTTTCCACCCCCCTTGTAAGATACGACCGTCCGGGCGACACAACAGCAAGATTGGGGTCTGACGGCATGCGCATTGCCATGATCGGTACCGGATATGTCGGGCTTGTCTCCGCCGCGTGTCTGTCGGAGTTCGGGCACGATGTCGTTTGCGTCGACAAGGATACGGCGAAAATTGCCGGTCTGAATGCGGGAAAAGTTCCGATATTCGAGCCCGGCCTCGACGAAGTCGTGGCGGTTAACGCTAAGGCGGGACGGCTTTCGTTTACCGCCGATCTGGCGGCGGCCGTCCCGGGCGCCGACGCCGTCTTTATCGCGGTGGGAACCCCCAGCCGCAGAGGGGATGGCCACGCCGATTTGAGCTTCGTGTTCGGCGCAGCCCAGGAGATCGCCGCCGCTCTCGAGGGCTACACCGTCGTCGTCACCAAATCGACGGTGCCGGTGGGGACCGGACGCAAGGTGGAAGACATCATCCGCGAGCTCCGGCCCACGGCCGATTTCGATGTCGCGTCGAACCCGGAATTCCTGCGGGAGGGTTCGGCGATCGAAGATTTCCGCCGGCCCGATCGGGTCATCGTGGGCTGCGAAACCGATCGTGCGCGCGCGGTGGTGAAGGAGATTTACCGACCGCTCTACCTCCATGAAACCCCGATCGTCTTTACCTCTCGGGAAACTTCGGAACTCATCAAATACGCGGCCAACGCCTTTCTCGCGACCAAGATCACCTTCATCAACGAGATCGCGGATCTTTGCGAGAAGGTCGGCGCCGACATTCAGGACGTGGCGCGCGGCATTGGCCTCGATGGACGAATCGGCTCGAAGTTCCTGCACGCCGGTCCGGGTTTCGGGGGATCGTGCTTTCCCAAGGACACGCTGGCCCTGCTCAAGACGTCGCAGGATTCGGGCGCGCCGGCGCGGATCGTGGAAACCGTGGTCCAGGTCAACGAAACCCGAAAGCGCGTGATGGCCGACAAGATCGTCGAGGCTTTCGGGGGCGTGAGCGGCAAGACCGTGGCCGTGTTGGGGCTCACCTTCAAGCCCAACACCGACGACATGCGCGAGGCGCCGAGCCTCGTCATCGTGCCGGTATTGCAGGCCGCCGGAGCGCGCGTGCGCGCCTATGACCCGGAAGGCATGAACGAAGCGAAAAAGTTGCTCAATGTCGAGTTGTGCGCCGACGCGTATGAGGCGATCACCGGGGCAGACGGCGTGGTGATTCTCACCGAGTGGAACGAGTTTCGCGCGCTCGACCTGACGCGGCTCCGGAGCCTGCTCACGCGGCCCCTGATGGTCGATTTGAGAAACATCTACCGGCCGACTCACATGGCCGAAGCGGGTTTCACCTATGTGAGCATCGGTCGCGCAACGATCGAACCGGCGTCCCGATAGGCTTCCAAACGCAAAAAGGCGCGAAGCCGCGCCTTTTTACAAAACTCTGATTTGCCGGATTAGTGTGTCGTGCCCGACGTCTGCGACGTTTTGGTCAGGACGATGACTGTTGTAGTCAGAATGACCACGCCGCCGGCCAGACCCACCAAACCAAGGCCGCTGAGGCCGAAGAGCTGAGCGTTGTGCACGCCGGCCGCACTGCCGGGAGCCAGAGGAGCAGCCTGAGACGTCGAAGATACTTGCGCACCATCGGCGAAAGCGACCGTTGTCGACGCCAAAAACGCCGCCGCCGCAACTATCGATACCAATTTCCGCATGACCACTTTCTCCCTCTACGTCCAAGGCGTCTTGTACCTTGCCGTCTCTTAATCTGTCAATCAAACGCCGCCTGAGAATCCATCGTTGCGGCATTGCCAAGCGATTGTTGCAGCAGAACAACAAGCAGTGACGCAATTTTATTGCGCCGAATACCGCCCGTTGTCCGGGTACGCGATGAAAACCCTCCCCTTAGGGAATCAGTTCCCGCCGGCGTAAATAATCCACGACCCTTTCGGCCAGCGTCGCAGGATCGTTCTGGACGGTCTCCAGGGTCAGTTCGGCGGTCTCCGGGGACTCATAGGGGCTGTCGATTCCGGTGAAATTCTTGATTTCGCCGTCCCTGGCCTTGCGATAGAGCCCCTTGGGATCACGCGCCATGCAGACGTCGATGGGCGTATCGACGAAGATTTCGATGAACTCCCCGGCCCCCACCAGTTCGCGCGCCATGCGCCGTTCGGAACGGAAGGGCGAAATAAACGACACCAGCACGATCAATCCCGCATCGACGAACAACTTGGCCGCTTCGGCGACGCGGCGGATGTTCTCCACACGATCGACATCGGTGAAGCCGAGGTCGCGGTTGAGGCCGTGACGGACATTGTCGCCATCGAGCAGATAAGTATGGCGGCCTTCCGCGAACAGCGCGCCTTCGACAAGGTTGGCGATCGTGGATTTTCCCGAACCCGAGAGACCGGTGAACCATAACACGGCCGGCTTCTGTCCCTTGGTTTCGCCGCGCAGGACCTTGTTCACGTCGAGCGCCTGCCAATGGACGTTGGTCGCGCGCCGGAGACCGAAATCGATCATGCCCGCGGCAACCGTCGCGTTGGTGAAACGGTCGATGAGGATGAAGCCGCCCGTATCGCGATTGTCGGTATAGGCATCGAATGCCACCGGCTGGGCTGCCGAGATGTTGCCGTAACCCACTTCGTTGAGCGCGAGCGTCTTGCCCGCCATGTGATCGAGCGTATTGACGTCGACCTTGTGCTTGAGCTCGGTGATGGACACCGGCACGGTGCGCGCGCCTATTTTCAGAAGATATTGCCGGCCCGGCAGCATTTCGTCTTCCGCCATCCAGAGCAGATGCGCGGAGAACTGATCCGACACTTCGGGCCGGGCCGCGGGCGCGCTCAGAAGATCGCCGCGCGAAATGTCGATCTCGTCGGCGAGCGTCAAGGTGACCGCCTCGCCCGGCAACGCTTCATCGAGATCGCCGTCCATCGTCACGATGCGCCTGATCGCACTGCGGCGGCCGGATTTCGCCACCACAACCTCGTCGCCCGGTTTGATCCGACCGCTGACGACCGTGCCCGAAAAGCCGCGAAAATCGAGATTGGGTCGGTTGACCCATTGTACGGGCAGCCTGAAGGGCTTTCCGCCCAGCGCGGTCTCCACGTCGACCGTTTCGAGATGTTCGAGCAGCGACGGCCCGGTGTACCAGGTCGTATTCTCGCTCTTGCCGATCACGTTGTCGCCGAAGCGGGCCGAAATCGGGATGGGAACGAGACTCTGAAAGTGGAGTTTTTTCGCGAAACTCGCAAAATCGGCGACGATGGCGTCGAACACGTCCTTTGAAAATTCGACCAGATCGATCTTGTTGACCGCCAGCACGACATGCTGGATGCCGAGAAGCGAGGCGATGAATGCATGACGCCGCGTCTGCGTGAGCACGCCTTTGCGCGCATCGATCAGAATGACGGCAAGTTCGGAGTTCGACGCGCCCGTCGCCATGTTGCGGGTATATTGTTCGTGGCCCGGCGTGTCGGCGACGATGAATTTCCGGCGATCCGTCGCGAAGAAACGATACGCCACGTCGATCGTGATGCCCTGCTCGCGTTCGGCTTCCAGCCCGTCGACCAGGAGCGCGAAATCGATATCTTCGCCCGTGGTTCCGTGCTTCTTCGAATCCTTCTCGAGTGCTGCAAGATGATCTTCGAACAGAAGCTTCGAATCGTAGAGCAGCCGGCCGATCAGCGTGGACTTTCCGTCGTCGACGCTGCCGCAGGTGAGGAAGCGAAGCAGCGACTTCTTTTCCTGCTCGGCAAGATAGGCCGCAAGCGATGTCATGGGCGCGGTCATCAGAAATAACCTTCCCGCTTCTTCTTCTCCATCGAGGAATTCTCGTCGTGGTCGATGACACGGCCCTGGCGCTCCGACGTGCGCGCCGTCAGCATCTCGCTCACGATTTCTTCCAGCGTGCCGGCCGGCGAATCGATGGCGCCGGTGAGCGGGTAACAGCCCAGCGTCCGAAAGCGCACCAATCGCATTTCCGGTTCTTCGCCGGGTTTCAGTTTCATGCGCGCGTCGTCGACCATGATCAGTGCGCCGTCGCGTTCCACCACCGGCCGTTTTTTCGCGAAATAAAGCGGCACGATGGGGATGTCCTCCATCATGACATATTGCCAGACGTCGAGTTCGGTCCAGTTCGACAATGGGAACACGCGGATGGATTCGCCGGGGCGGACGCGCGTATTGTAGATGCGCCAGAGTTCGGGACGCTGGTTTTTCGGATCCCAGGCATGCGTCGCAGTGCGGAACGAGAACACCCGCTCCTTGGCCCGCGATTTTTCCTCGTCGCGGCGCGCGCCCCCGAATGCGGCGTCGAAGCCGTATTTGTCGAGCGCCTGTTTGAGGCCTTCCGTCTTCATGACCTGGGTGTGGAGCGCCGAGCCGGAATCGAACGGATTGATGCCGCGGCGCACGCCGTCTTCATTGATATGGACGATGAGCTTCAGGCCCAGCCGCCGGGCCGTCTCGTCGCGAAAGGCGATCATTTCCTTGAACTTCCAGGTCGTATCGACATGGAGCAGGGGAAACGGCGGCAGCGACGGATAGAAGGCCTTCATCGCCAGATGAAGCATGACCGACGAATCCTTGCCAATCGAATAGAGCATGACAGGGTTGCGGAATTCGGCCGCGACCTCGCGCATGATGTGGATGCTCTCGGCCTCCAGACGCTTCAAATGCGTCAGGCGCGAAGCCACAGGAGCAACGGACGAATTCATGCAGTCCCCTAACGCGATGATTTTCGGGTTCAAGTGCAATCTAGGAAGGATTGCCCGGTGACTCAACCCGCACGGTGCTTCAGAACGGCCGAGCCCGCGAAATTCGTTAATTCGCGTTCGCCACGCGATCGTCGGCCCTATTGCAAGGTTTTGTGCGCCTCGCTCTCGGGCAATGCGGTCGGCTTCGGCAGCACAAGCCCGGGCCTCCCATCGCCGGCCGGAAGCGCCGGGATCGCACCCTCGGGGTTCGGCACCTGCAAGCGCATTCCGGGGACCGATACGGCGCGCGGCCGCCAGCCGACAAAATCCGGGCGAAGCAGGACGACATAGGCAACCGCGAGCAACCCCAGATAGTAAGCGTCGAATCGCGGCTCGAAGGTCGCTGCCGCCGAGGTGACGGACACCAGTCCGACATAGGTCCAACGCGCGATTGACGCGCCGAACAGCCGCGACAGATGCTGATGAAAGTGGTTCTCGTCGGGGCTGAGTGGAGAGCGGCCTGCGAGCCGACGGATCAGAATCATCCGGAAGCAATCCACGACCGGAATGAAGTACCACACGACCACGGTCTCGACCGGCAATCGTCCGGCGTTGTGGGCCGCCACAGTCAGCAAGCCGAGCGCAAAGGCCACGCCAAAGGCGCCGCAATCGCCGAGAAACAATCGGCCGCGCAAATTGAACAGAAACGTCACCGCCGCGCCGACGGCAATGACCTGGGCCGTTGCGGCAATCAGGCCGACGGATGAAAACGCGATGCACAACGACCACACGAAGAACAGCGCCACGACGACGCCGTTCATGCCGTCGGCCATGTTGACCGCGCTCGGAAAGCCGGCAAGCGCGAGGATCAGCAGAAAAGCGAACAGCCACGTCGGAATGGCGACGACGCCCCAATTCACGGTATCGATGTGATTGCCGACCAATGCATGATCGATCGCAAGCGCCGCGGCGGCGATCATCGCGAGCAACAGGAGGCGCGCACCCGCCGAGACCGAACGCTGGTCATCGATGAAACCCGTGACAGCCACCGCGCCACTGCCGAGCGCGACCGCCACCAAAAGCCTGCTGGGCGACAGAGGGGTCGACGTGATCCTACCCACACACCACAGAACGAGCGGCACCATGATGGCGATGCCGCCCACCAAGGGGGTGGGCACGGGGTGGATTTTCCGGCCACTATCGGGGTAATCGATGATTTTCAAGCGCTCGGCGATCGGCATCGCGTACAGGCAAATCGCCATGCTCAGCAGAGCAACATAGGTCAATGCCATTCCAGCCGTCACGTCGCGTGCCCCGAAAGATTTCGTATCCTAGCGGCGACCTTCCGGCCGCGCTAGCTTGCCGGACGAAAAGGTCCAGCGACCCGCGCGGTAACGAACGGAACGAGATTTGTGAGCGTTAACTCTCCCCGAACAGGCGGCCGCGACGGAGCCATTCGGCTTGCCAGCGTCGTGGGCGCGCGACCGCAATTCATCAAGGCCTTCCCGTTTTCCAAAGCGCTAAACTCCGATCCCCGCTTTGAAGAAATCCTTATCCATACCGGACAACATTTCGACGGCAGCATGTCCGATATTTTCTTCAGGGAACTCGGGATCGCACCACCGCGCTACCGCTTCGACGTCCATGGCGGCAGCCACGGCGCGATGACGGGCCGCATGCTCGCGGCCATCGAAGAGGCTCTGGTCGCCGAAAGGCCCGATGCCGTTCTCGTCTATGGCGACACCAATTCGACTTTGGCGGGCGCGCTGGCCGCAGCCAAGCTTTTCATTCCCGTCGTGCATGTCGAAGCGGGACTGCGGTCTTTCAACCGCCGCATGCCGGAGGAAATCAACCGCATCGTTGTGGACCGGCTGAGCACGGTGTTGCTGTGTCCGACGTCAACGGCGGTCGAAAACCTCGCGCGCGAAGGTATCCTGCAAGGCGTTCACAAGACCGGCGATCTGATGCACGACTCCACGTTGCTGGCGACCGCGCTGGCGGAAAAACAATCCACGATTCTGGAACGCCTTGGGCTCGCGCCCCACAAATACGGCGTGGCGACCGTTCATCGCGCCGAGAATACCGACGATCCCGCGATCCTCGCCAGGATCGTCGCCCTCATTGCCGCGGAAGGACAAAACCAGCCGATGGTGTTGCCGCTGCATCCGCGCACGCGAGACGCGGCAAAAGCGGACGGCATCGATTTTGCGCGCAGCGGGATCGTGCTCATCGATCCGGTCGGTTATCTCGACATGTGCCGGCTGCTGCATTCCGCCGCCATCGTGCTGACGGATTCGGGTGGATTGCAGAAAGAGGCGTATTTCCATCGCGTCCCCTGCGTCACGCTGCGCAGCGAAACGGAGTGGGTTGAGACCGTCGACTGCGGCTGGAACAGGCTGTGGACCGTGCCGGATTACAAACCCCGCCGCCCCATCCCGGAATATGGCGACGGCCATGCGGCGGAGCAGATTCTGGAGATCTTGTCCGTCGCGCTGGGAGGCGCGGCCAAAGCCCGATAGACCAAAGCCCTATAGAAAAGCGTCAGATGGCCTGTAAGCCGGGTTCTGTTCCCGGTTGCCCGGGAGATGGCCATTCCTCTGGGACGTTCGTCGCCGAACGCCTCGCGCGACCTACCCGGATGACGACCCGGAAACAGGTCATTCGCCATCCCTATTTGGTCTTGCTCCCGGTGGGGCTTGCCGTGCCGCGTCCGTTGCCGTGCGCGCGGTGCGCTCTTACCGCACCGTTTCACCCTTGCCGCGGTTCGAGCCGCAAAGCCCGAGCCGTTTGGCGGTCTCTTCTCTGTGGCGCTGTCCCTGGGGTCGCCCCCGCCGGACGTTATCCGGCACCGTATCTCCGTGGAGCCCGGACTTTCCTCCAGGAGCTTTCGCCCCCAGCGGCCATCCGGCCATCTGACGCGTGGGCGATATAAACCAAATCGTGACGGCGCGCGACCGGCCATGCCGTTATGATTGCCGCATGACCGCAATCGCCGTCAGGCCCGCGCGTGCCGAGGAAGCCGGCCGGCTTTCCGAGGTGTGCCGGCGCGCAAAGGCGCATTGGGGCTATGACGCAGCCTTCATGGCGGCATCGGCCGATGCCTTGGCGATCACGCAGGCGATGATCGCGCGCGGACGCGTGCTGGTGGCCGAGAATACGCACCACGAAATCCTGGGCGTCGCCACGGCCGAACCGCTGCAGGCGAAAGGCGCCTTCGATCTCGGACATCTGTTCGTCGAACCGGACGCGATGGGCACGGGCGTGGGTCGCAAATTGTTCGAGGCCATCGTTGCCCTGATCGCTGCCGAAGGTGCGAGGCGGCTCGTGATCCTGGCCGATCCTTTCGCGGAGAAATTCTATCGACGCATCGGCGCCAGGCGCGATGGGCGACGCGCCATCGGATTCGATTCCCGGCCGGCGTTTGCCGTTATTTGAGTATGAGATCGACTGAAGAGCTTTTGAATTCGACGTCGTCCCCCTTCCGCCTCGCTTCGCTCGGCACCTTCCCCCCGAGGGGGAAGGTTGAAAAGTAATGCGGCGCCATTTTCTTCTAACCTTCCCCCCTCGCGGGGGAAGGTGCCGAGCGAAGCGAGGCGGAAGGGGGTCGCGCCGATTCAGCTGGTTGCGTTTTAGTCGAGCGCCATGTCGATTGCGGCCATGGCGTGTAGGGTCGTGGTGTCGAACAGCGGCACCGTGGAATCGTCCGGCATGACCAGCAGCGGCAATTCGGTGCAACCGAGTATCACGCAATCGGCGCCGCGATCCACCAGCCGCGCAATGATATCGCGAAAGGCGCGGCGCGACGTGTCGATGAATTTTCCCCGGATAAGTTCTTCATAGATGACGCGGCTCACTTCGGCGGCGTCGGCGCGTTCGGGCACCATCACATCGATGCCGTAACGCGTTTTGAGCGGTCCGCGCAGAATGTCGTCCCGCTCCATGGTGAATTCGGAGCCCAACAGCGCGGGACGCTCGAACCCTTTCGCCACGATCGCCGCACCCAGAGGATCGGCGATATGCAGCAGCGGAATGCGCGCCGCCTTTTCCATTTGCGCCGACGCGGTGTGCATCGTGTTGCAGCAGATGACGAGGAAATCCGCGCCCGCCTTCGCGAGATTGACCGCCACCGTCGCCATGAGATCGTCGGCTTTGTCCATGCTTCCGGAACGCTGCAGCACGGACATTTCCGCGAAATCGAAGGAATACATCAACGTCTTGGCCGAATGGACGCCGCCCAGGCGCTTCTGAATTTCGCGATTGAGGATGCGGTAATAGACGGCCGAAGATTCCCAGCTCATTCCGCCGAGCAGCCCGATCGTTTTCATGACGCCATTCCCGTTGGACGCGGCGCAAGAATGGAACGGCCGCGCCCTCTAAGGAAGGGCGGCGACGAGCGTGGCGAGCCGATATGCAGTTTCGTCATCCATCGCGCCGTCGATCTTCGACGGCCGCCAATGGCGCTGGAACGCGCCCACGACCGCCTCGAACGGAACATCCATCTGCGGCGCGAGACCGTAACCCAGCCGCACGAAAGCCTCTTCGGTCGAAATGTCGGCGCTCCCGAAAGGCGAGAATTCCGGCCAGAGTCCGATGCCGAATTCCGCCAGTTGCGGCCACGGGAAAAGCTCGCCCGGATCCAGCTTGCGCGCCGGCGCCACGTCGGAATGGCCGAGCACGCGCGAGGCCGGAATGGGATGCCGCGCGAGAATGCCGTGCGCGAGATCGATCAGCGCGGCAATCTGCGGCTCGGGAAACGGCTCATAGCCGAATTCGTGTCCGGGATTGACGAGCTCGATTCCGATGGAGCGCGCGTTGACGTTGCGCTCGCCCGCCCACCACGAAACGCCCGCATGCCACGCGCGGCGCTCCTCGGGCACATGGCGATAGACGCGTCCGTCGCGCGCGATGGTGTAATGCGCGGAGACTTTCGCCTCCGGATCGCACAACCGCGCCAGCGCCTCCTCGGCGGTGCGCATGCCGGTGTAATGCAGCACGAGGATGTCCACGGCCGCGCCGTCCGGCCGCGCATCGTGATTGGGCGAACGGCATTCGACGATCCGAAGCGCCATCACACGAAAATCTTATAGGCGACGGTCTCCCCGTCCGTGCGACGCAGCGCGAACTCCGCGCCCTTCGCATGCTCCTCGACCAGCGCTTCGAACAGGCGCAGCGCATTGCGGATCACTTCCGCGTAGGACGCGGCTTCCGTGCGTTCCTTCAGCCGCTGCAGGCGATCCATCGCCTGGGGCGGCATTTCGAGCTGCACGCGCGTGGTGCTGCGCTCGCCGCCGGCAGGATCGCCCGGCGTGATGGTTTCTTCGCCGTGGAACCGGCGACGGTGATGACCTCTGTGCATTGTGTACTCCTTACGAGTCCGCGTCGTGTCGCGGCATCGTGTGATGATGATAAAAGCCGCGGCGATGGGCGACGAAGAAGACGACCGTCAACACGAGCGCCGCGAACAGGAACAGATGCGGCAGGATTGCAATCGCGAGCGCCAGCAGCGCCACGGCGATCAGCACGCGCCAGAGTCCGCCGTGGTCGAACGGATGATCGCCGAAATGCTGGCGGAAACTTCTGCGGACATCGTCCCGGAAACCGCGCTTGCGGGCGTGCCATTCGGCATGCCGGGCCCGCTCTTCCTCGCTTCGCTCTTCGCGGCGCCCACAGCGCTCGCCTTCAGACCCGGCTGCCTCGCCTTCGGCCGGCTTGCCGTCATTGATGGGGAAATCCTCCCCCACTCCGACATCGATTTTGCTCATTCCAATTCTCCACCTTGGGAGTGTTTATGGATGAGTATTTGATGATTATATGATGAATGTCAAGGGGCGGGTACTGTCTCAGTTTGAATTTTCGTCCGGCACATAAAATCCCCAAACCTGATTAGACAGCTCGCACGCCGCAAAGCGCATCGGGAGTTTCGAATCTCCGATTTCATAGATTTTGTAGCTGTGAATCTGCTGCGGATAACTAGGGTGGGGAAGCGGTACAGATGGGAGCGCCACGGGCCGCCATTCTTCCTCCCATACATTAAGGCCTCCGACGATTACCGGCTCGATGCCGAAGCCGATCGCTGCCTCACGCCACTTGGTCATTCGTAGCCTTCTTATACGGCCCGCGCTTCTCAGGCGGGTTCGCCGCGTCCATGATAGCGCAAAGGCTTTCCATGCGGAGTAGCTGGAATCACTTCGCGGAAATATTCTGCAAGCCCCACCCCTCACTTCGCCTCTTCCGGCACCTCGAAGATGAACGGACGGCCGCGCGAGGTGGGCCGCCAGCCGGCGTCGATGGCCTGTTGAATGGCGGCGTCGATCTTCTCCGGGAAAATCCTGGGACGCGCGGGAAACTGGTAGCCGTGGACCTTCGCCTCGGGATAGGGAAATTCGAGAATGAGTTCGCGGTGCTTCAGGTCCGCCAGATGCACGGAGAACGTGACGCCCTTGTAGCCGCCGTCAGGCGTCCATTGCGGCTCGCTGCGCAACACCCAATGGATTTCGTGGCCGTCGACGCTGGTCGTCGCTTCCATCGCACGCTTGCGCCGCTTGGGCATTGTCCCTGGTCCGTTTTCGACAGCCGTCTGGCGAGCGGCTTCACAGAATTCCGATCAGCGGATGCGCAATAAAAAACCCGGCGGCTCGTTTCGGGCCCCGGGCGCACGCTTCCGTTGTGACGAAATTCATATGCCGTTTGATCAAAAATCGCAAGCGGAAATTTTCGCGCGGCCGCAAATAGTTGGAACAAACCTCGAATCGAAATGAAAAACGGACAATCGATTCCGCGGCTTGGCGGCTATCGGGCTTCGCCCGTCGCCATGGCGACGAAGAGCATCGAGATCGTTTTTCCATCTGCGCCGAGCGGGGCAATCAAGGTCTCGCATTCGAGCCAGAGCTTGCGCTGGAATGCGACGCGGCCCAGCGCGCGGATCGGTTGCGCCGCATCCACCGCCATATCGAGCAGACGACGCCAGCGCGCCTCGATCTCGGCCGGCAGGAATTCGCTGATCGACTGGCCGGTGAGGGAACCGAAAAGCTGCTCGACCGCCGTGCCGGCCAGACGCACGAAATAATCCCGCGTTCCGTCCGGCGCTTGGCGCAGTTCGATCAGGCAGACATGCGCCATGAAACCGAGCATCGCGCGGGGTTCCAGATCGGCGCGCGACGGCATCGGTCGCCCGTCCAGCAGAGACTTCCAGTAGGCCAGCGCCTGCCTTGTGGCCGGATACGAAAACGACAGCGAATCGTCGATCGCGATCGGCGGCAGGGGTCGTTCGAGAAGACCGGCCTCGCCGGATTGAGCATGCATGGGTCGGCACCCGCCTCGTAACGGGGACAGTGTGGCCCCAAACCGTTACCGAGATGTGGACGGCCTACTTGCCGGCCGGCTGCCGCTCGACCTGAATCTTCTCGTAGGCCCCGTTGATGGCGGCCAGCTTGTCGTTTGCCAGGCGCACGAATTCCTCGGGAACGCCGCGGGCAATCAGCCTGTCGGGGTGGTTCTCGCGGACCAGCAGCAGATAGGTGCGGCGGATTTCCTCGTCGCTGGCCTGATGGTCGACACCCAGGATGAAATAGGGATCGGCCGCGTCGGGCCCGAAATGGGAGGCGCGGATGCGGCGGAACTCGCTGGGCGAGAAGCCGAAAATGTCGGAGACGGTCTCCAGGAAGGCGAGTTCGCCGGGATGCAGCACCCCGTCCGCCTTCGCGATCTCGAACAGCCCGTCGAGGATATCTTCCAGCATGGCGGGGTTGCCACGGAACAGGCGCGCGATCTGGCCCGCATAGGCCTCGTAGCCCGCCGTATCCTGGCGCGCGAGATCGAAGATGCGCCGCACATTGGCTTCTTCCGACGGCGGCACGCGGAAGATGCGACCGAACGCCTCGATCTCGTCATCCGTGACGACGCCGTCGGCCTTCGCCATCTTGGCGCCCAAGGCAATGATCGCGATGGTGAACGAGACTCCGGGCTCGTGGTCGGAGCCATCGGCCGCCTCGCGATCGAACAGGAAATGACCCGCGACTGCGCCGGCGACGGCGCCGATCGGCCCGCCTCCCAGCAGGAAGCCCGCGGCCGCGCCGCCAAATTTTCCCCAGATGGACATGGGCCGAAGCATTAGGCCAATCTTCGCCGAATTGCGATGCTGCAACCGATATTCCCGGCTCGACCGACGAGCGCCGCGCAATGAGTGGCGGGGGCGCATGGCGATTCTATGTCGATCGCGGCGGCACCTTCACGGACGTCGTCGCCGAATCGCCGGACGGCGCGCTCTCAAGTCTCAAGCTCCTGTCGCAGGATCCGCGCTATGACGATGCCGCGCTCGAAGGCATTCGCCGCTGCCTCGGCTTGCCCACGAACGCGCCCATCCCCTCCGCGCGCGTGGCCGAGCTGCGGATGGGTACCACCGTTGCAACGAACGCATTGCTCGAACGCAAGGGCGAGCGCGTGCTCTTGGTCACCACGCGGGGCCTGAAGGATCAGCTTCGCATCGGCTATCAGAACCGCCCCAAACTGTTCGCGCTCCGGATCGAGCGGCCGGACATGCTGTATGAAGAGGTGCTGGAGGCCGAGGAGCGCGTCGACGCCGAAGGCCGCGTGCTGCAGCCGCTCGACGAGGCGAAGCTGAAGGCCGGGCTCGAAGCGGCCCGCGCGCGAGGCTTTTCGACCTGCGCCATCGTGTTCATGCACGGCTATCGTTATCCGGGCCATGAGCGGCGCGCCGCGGAGATCGCCACGCAGGCGGGCTTCACGCAAGTCTCCACAAGCCACGACACCGTGCCGCTGATGAAATTCGTCAGCCGCGGCGACACCACTATGGCCGACGCCTATCTCTCGCCTGTGCTCGACCGCTATGCGAGCCGCATCGCGCGCGCGCTGGGCGCCGATCCGCGCCTGTTCTTCATGACCTCGAATGGCGGGCTCGCCGCGCCGGGCTTTTTCCGCGGCAAGGACGCCATCGTCTCCGGACCTGCCGGCGGCGTGGTGGGCATGGCCGAGACCGGCCGCGAAGCGGGTTTCGATCATGTCATCGGTTTCGACATGGGCGGTACCTCCACGGACGTTTCGCGTTTCGACGGAGCCTATGACCGCGTCTACGAGACGGAAGTCGCGGGCGTGCGCCTGCGCGTGCCGATGATGGCGATCCACACGGTCGCGGCCGGGGGCGGCTCGATCCTGCATTATGACGGCGCGCGCTTCCGCGTCGGCCCGGACTCCGCCGGCGCCGATCCCGGTCCGATGTGCTACCGGCGCGGCGGCCCGCTCACCGTCACCGATGCCAATGTGATGACGGGAAAATTGTCGCCGGACTATTTCCCGCGCCTGTTCGGACCCGATGCCGATGCGCCGCTCGACGGCATCGCCGTGCGCGCGGGCTTCGAGGCGCTCGCGGGCGAAATCGGCCGCGAGCCGGAAGACGTGGCCGACGGATTCATCCGCATCGCCGTCGAAAACATGGCCAATGCGATCAAGCGCATTTCCGTCGCGCGCGGCTACGACACACGCCGCTATGTGCTCAATTGTTTCGGCGGCGCAGGCGGACAACATGCCTGCCTGGTGGCGGATGCGCTGGGCATGACGCGCATCTTCATCCATCCGTTCTCGGGATTGCTCTCCGCCTATGGCATGAAGCTCGCCGGGCTACGTGCGTTGCGCCAGCGCGCGGTGGGCGAGAGGCTCGACGACGCATTGGTGCCGCACCTACGAACGGTGGCGGCTGAACTATCGACTGAAGCCGCGGCCGACATTGCGTCGCAGGGCGGCGCGGCGGCCGAGGCCAAGGCGACCGTCCATATCCGCTATGACGGTAGCGACACGACCCTGCCCGTGCCGCTCGAAACATATTCCGCGATGGCGCAGAACTTCGCGAAGGATCATTCGCAATTGTTCGGCTTCGGCTTCGAAGGCAAGACTCTGATCGCCGAGTCGCTGGAAGTGGAAGCATCCAACGCGGCGAACCCGGCGCAATCGCGCGTCGCGCATACGCCGCAGAGAACCGCAGGCGAAGTTTTGCCGCCCACGCGTTTCTATTCGGTTGGACGCTGGCGGAAGGCTGCAGTCCATCGCAGCGATGCGCTCGACGCCGGCGCGTCGGTCGCGGGACCCGCGCTTCTGATCGAGCCACACCAGACCATCGTCGTCGAGCCCGGCTGGCGCGCGGAGGTCACGGAGGCGCGCGCCGTCTTGCTCACGCGCGCTGTACCGCGGGCGTTGGACAAGCGCGCGCGCGCCGCGATCGATCCCGTGCTGCTCGAAGTGTTCGCCAATTTGTTCATGGCCATCGCCGAGGAGATGGGCGCCACGCTGCAGAACACGGCGTCGTCGGTGAACATCAAGGAGCGGCTCGATTTCTCCTGCGCCATCTTCGATGCCGAAGGCGGGCTCGTGGCCAATGCGCCGCACATGCCCGTGCATCTGGGCTCGATGGGCGATTGCGTCACCGCCATCGTGGCGAAGCACGGCGCGGACATGAAGCCGGGCGACTTCTTCGTCACCAATGCGCCTTATGACGGCGGCACGCATCTGCCGGATGTGACGGTCGTGGCGCCCGTGTTCATCGACGGCGCGCGGCGCTATTACGTCGCCTCGCGCGGCCATCAAGCCGATATCGGCGGCATCACGCCCGGCTCCATGCCGCCCTTCTCCTCCGACATCTCGCAGGAAGGCGCGCTGTTCGACGGCATCCGCATGATCCGCGACGGTCATTTTGACGAAGCCGCGGCGAGGGACGTGCTCGGCGCGGGCCAATACCCCGCGCGCAATCCCGGCCAGAACATCGCGGATCTGAAGGCGCAGGCCGCGGCCTGCATGCGCGGCATAGAGGAATTGAAACGGGCCGCAGCACTTTACGGCGCGGACACCGTCACGGCCTATATGCGCCATGTGCAGGACAATGCCGAAGAAAGCGTGCGCCAGGTGATCGGCGCGCTCACGGACGGCGCATTCGCGATGCCGATGGACGGCGGCACGGAGATTCGCGTCAAGGTTTCGGTCGATCGCGCCACGCGCTCGGCAAAGGTCGACTTCACGGGCACGAGTGCGCAGCAGCCGACCAATCTGAACGCGCCGCGCTCCGTCACCAAGGCGGCCGTGCTCTACGTCTTTCGCTGTCTCGTCGAAAGCGACATCCCGATGAATGCGGGCTGCCTGAAACCCATCGAGATCGCCATCCCCGACGGCACCCTGCTGAGCCCGCGTCCTCCCGGCGCGGTGGCGGGCGGCAATGTCGAGACCAGCCAGGCCGTTGTCGATGCGCTATTCGGCGCGCTGGGCGTGATGGCCGCGGCGCAAGGTACCATGAACAACCTCACCTTCGGCAATGCGCGGCACCAATATTACGAAACCATCTGCGGCGGCGCGGGTGCGGGGAAGGATTTCGACGGCCAGTCCGCCATTCACACCCATATGACGAATTCACGCCTCACCGATCCCGAAATCCTGGAAGCGCGTTATCCGGTGCTGCTCGAGGAATTTTCAATTCGGCACGGTTCGGGCGGGAAAGGCGCGCATCATGGCGGCGACGGCACGATCCGCCGTATCCGCTTTCGCGAGGCGATGACGGCCGCGATCCTGTCGACACGTCGCGAAACCGCACCGTTCGGCCTCGCTGGCGGCGAGCCGGGCGCCAAAGGCGAAGCCCTGATCATTCGCGCCAACGGAGAAACGATTCCGCTCAAAGGCCGAGATGAAATCGCGGTGGACGACGGCGACCAGATCGTCATTGCCACTCCGGGCGGCGGCGGGTTTGGTGGCCGACAACTTAATCCGCATACAGATCATAAACATTTGATGTGTGCGGAATTGACCGCAATCCTCGCGAAACGCGGCACTCAACTTCACAACACGGACAATTTTGTTGCGCGATTCGGCCTTTCGTCCGGCCCGCATCGGGAGCAAACTGCGCCCTCAACGTCGACGCATGGAGGGACCATGGTTCGTGGACTTGAACTTTTCGCAGTCAGTCTCGTCTTTGTGTTTCTCGGGGCGGTCGTGATAGGCGTCGTCCACTGACGCCATGTCGAAGGATCAAGGCGTTCGGGCCGGAGTGCAATGCTCCGGCCCTTCGCTTATTCGGTCCGGGCTTGTTCAGGCCGCCGCCGCGCGCGGATCGTAATTGAGATTGGGCGCGAGCCAGCGCTCGGCTTCCGCCAGCGGCCAGTCCTTGCGCCGCGCATAATCCTCGACCTGGTCGCGCTCGATCTTGCCGATGCCGAAATAGCGGCTCTCGGGATGCGAGAAATAAAACCCCGAAACCGCCGATCCCGGCCACATCGCGTAGCTCTCCGTCAGTTTCACGCCCGCATTCTTCTGCGCATCCAGAAGCCGGAACAGCGTTCCCTTCTCGGTATGATCCGGCTGCGCGGGGTATCCGGGCGCGGGCCGGATGCCGCGATAGGCTTCCGCGATCAGTTCTTCGTTCGAAAGCGTCTCGTCCGGCGCATAGGCCCAGAATTCCTTGCGCACGCGCGCATGCAGGCGCTCGGCAAACGCTTCCGCCAGCCTGTCGGCGAGCGCGCGCAACAGGATCGCGTTGTAATCGTCCTTGTCCGCTTCGAACCGCTTGATCCATTCCTCTTCGCCATGGCCGGACGTGACCACGAAGCCGCCGAGATAATCGGCGAGCCCCGTTTCGCGCGGCGCCACGAAATCGGAAAGCGCGAGATTGGGCTTGGCGGATTCGCGCGACATCTGCTGGCGCAACGTATGGATCGTTGCAAACGGCGTGGCGCGATCCTCGCCCGTGAACAGAACGATGTCGTCGCCTTCCGCGGCGGCAGGCCAAAAACCGATCGCCGCGCGGGCCGTCAGCCATTTTTCCGCAACGATGCGCTTCAACATCGCTTGCGCGTCCGCGAACAGATCGCGTGCGGCCTTGCCCACCTGCGGATCGTCCAGAATCAGCGGATAGCGGCCGACCAGTTCCCACGTCTGGAAAAAAGGCGTCCAGTCGATCAGGGGCGCCAATTCGCCCAGATCGTAGGCGTCGAATTCCTTCACGCCGAGGAATTTCGGCCTGGGCGGTGCGTATCCCGCCCAATCGAATTTGGGTTTGTTGGCGCGGGCCTGCGGAAGCGTAAGCCGTTTGCCGGGCGCGCGATGGGCCGAATGTTTGGCGGCAATCTCCTCATACTCGCGCCGCACCGTCGCCGAATACTCCGCGCGATTGACCTTGGAAAGAAGGTTGGACGTCACGCCCACGGCGCGCGATGCATCGGTGACATAGACCGTCTGCCCACGTTTGTAGTTGGGATTGATCTTGACGGCGGTGTGCACGCGGCTCGTCGTCGCGCCGCCGATCAGAAGCGGAATGTCGAAGCCCTGGCGCTCCATCTCGGCCGCCACATGGCTCATCTCCTCCAGCGACGGCGTGATGAGGCCGGACAGACCGATGATGTTCGCGCCGACTTCGCGGGCGGTATCGAGGATCTTCTGCGCCGGCGTCATTACGCCCAGATCGATCACTTCGTATCCGTTGCACTGGAGAACGACGCCCACGATGTTCTTGCCGATGTCGTGAACGTCGCCCTTGACGGTCGCCATGACGATGCGGCCGGCCGGCTCCTTCTTGGTCGACAACAGAGCCTGTTCCTTCTCCATGAACGGAATCAGGTGTCCCACCGCCTTCTTCATCACGCGGGCCGATTTGACCACTTGCGGCAGGAACATCTTGCCCGCGCCGAACAGATCGCCGACGACATTCATGCCCGCCATCAGCGGACCCTCGATCACGTCGAGCGTTCGCGTGGCCGTCAAGCGCGCTTCCTCGACATCCTCCGTCACGAAATCGGCGATGCCGTGCACCAGCGCATATTTGATGCGCTCTTCGACGCTGTTTTGCCGCCACGCAAGCGTGATCTCTTCCCGCGGCGCCGATGAATCGTTCTTGTAGCGTTGCGCGAGCTCCAGCAGCTTTTCGGTGGCGTCGGGCCGGCGGTTGAGCAGCACGTCTTCCACGCCGTCGCGAAGCTCGGCGGGAATGTCCTCATAGACCGCGAGCTGGCCGGCATTGACGATCCCCATGTCCATGCCGGCCTTGATCGCATGATAGAGGAATGCGGAATGCATCGCCTCGCGCAGGGGATCGTTGCCGCGAAACGAAAACGAAACGTTCGACAGACCGCCGGAGATATGGACATAAGGCAGCTCCGCCCGGATGCGGTGCGTCGCCGCGAAATAGGCCCGTGCGTAATCATTGTGCTCGTCAATGCCCGTCGCCACGGCGAAGATGTTCGGATCGAAGATGATGTCTTCCGGCGGGAAGCCGATTTTGTCGACGAGAAGACCGTAGGCACGCTTGCAGATATCGAATTTGCGCTCGGCCGTGTCGGCCTGACCCTGCTCGTCGAACGCCATCACCACGACGGCGGCGCCGTAGCGGCGGACCTTCTGCGCGTGGGCGAGGAATGCGTCTTCGCCTTCCTTCATGCTGATCGAATTGACGATCGGTTTGCCCTGCACGACCTTGAGGCCCGCCTCGATCACGCTCCATTTGGAAGAATCGATCATCACCGGCACGCGGGCAATGTCGGGTTCGGCCGCGATCAGCGACAGAAAGCGGCTCATCGCGGCCTCGGAATCGATCA
>JBEKLK010000008.1:0-23783 GCA_050010235.1 Rhizomicrobium sp. | reverse complement strand
CGCATTTCGGGCGGCGTGAATATCTGACGGCCGCCGCGTGGCGACTGGATTGTGGCGGCCGGAAGCCGTTCGCCATTGAGCGTAGCCAGGAAACGGTCGCCCCAAAGCGAGATATCGTTGCGCAGGAGGGCCTCGAACAGATCCTGGTGACGCGACTTCCGTTCGTCGAGCGGCATGGCGAGCGCGCGAGCCATGGCAGCACCCACCGCCTCGGGATCGTACGGGTTCACCAGCAGTGCCGCGGTGAACTCGGCCGCAGCGCCTGCAAAGCGCGACAGGATGAGCACACCAGGATCGTCTGCATTCTGGGCAGCGACATATTCCTTGGCGACCAGATTCATGCCGTCGCGCATGGGCGTTACCAGTCCGACCCTCGCGGAACGATAGAGACCCGACAAGGCCGTGCGGCTATAGGTTCGGTTGGTGTAGCGAACGGGCGTCCACGACACGTCGCCGTAATTGCCGTTGATGCGGCCCGCAGTCGTATCGATCTGCCGCTCCATGTCGGCATATTCCGGAATCTCGGACCGGCTTTTCGGCGTGATTTGAAGATAGGTCACCTTGCCTCGCCATTGCGGATTGGCGATCAAGAATCTCTCATACGCCTCGAGTCTGAGTGCTATTCCTTTGGAATAGTCCAGACGGTCGACGCCCAGCATCGCGACGCCATGCACGCTCTCGAGCATGCGTTGCACCAGGGACGAGCGGACCGCACGGCGCGCGCGCCGGTTGAACGCCACGGTCTCGACGCCAACGGGGAACGTCCCGATGCGCATGCTGCGGTGTTGCGAATTTGATGAAAGCGGAATGTGCGATGGCAACCCGCATTCTGTCGCCAGATAGCGGGCGAAATTGGCGGCGTCGCCGTCCGTCTGGAAACCCACGAGATCGTAGTCGCAAAGCATCGGTATCAGCCGCTCGTGATTCGGCATGGCTGTCAGGATTTCGGGAGGCGGCATCGGAATGTGCAGAAAGAATCCGATCCTGTTGTCCCGGCCGCGCTCGCGCAATGCCTTGGCCAGCGGTATGAGATGGTAGTCATGCACCCACACGACGTCGTCGGGTTCGAGAACCTTGTCGAGCTGGTCTGCGAAGTGATTGTTGACCCGCAGATAACCGGTGAGATCGCGCCGCAGGAATTCGGCGAGATCCAGACGGTAGTGCAAGATCGGCCACAGCACTCTGTTCGCGAAGCCGCTGTAATATTCCTGATAATCCTCGTCGCTGAGGTCGGTCACGATGTAGGTCATGCGACCTTGACGTATCGTTCGCGTCCGGGTTTCGCCGGCGGGCTTGACATCGCCGCTCCACCCCAGCCACACGCAGGAGTGACGCTTGAGCGTCGCGCGCAACGCAACTTCGAGGCCGCCCGCATGAGCGCCGCGCGCCGGATTTGGCACGGCAACGCGGTTGGAAATTATGAAGACCCGTGCCAATAGCGGTCCTCCCAGCTGCGCGACAGGCGCATCGCGCTGGTGATCAACCCCGCCATTGAATAAGTCTGCGGAAAATTGCCCCACAGCGCGCCGCTTTGCGGATCAATATCCTCGGAAAGAAGTCCGTATTTATTTCGGTGGCGTAGCGCGTCTTGAAACATGTCACGTGCCTCCGCGATGCGCCCCAGCGACGCCCACGCATCGACCAGCCAGAACCGGCAGACCAGAAACGCGGTCTCAGGAAGCCCGAAATCGTCCTCGCCCGCGTAACGCATAACGTGCTTATCCCGCAGAAGTTCCTTGTCGATCGCGTTCACTGTCGACACAAAACGGGGGTCCTTTGCGTCGACCAAACCGAGTTCCGGCAGCAGCAGAACGCTGGCATCGAGGTCGTCTATATCGGGCGCCGCGGTGAATGCGCCCCGCTTGGGGTTCCACACACGATCGAGCAGCGTGCCCTGGATCATGTCGGCGATCCGATTCCAATGGGTCGCGCGATCGCCGAGGCCGAGGCGCGCCGCGATGGCGGCAACCCTGCTGCAGCCCGCCCAGCACATCGCCGCAGAGTGCGTGTGCACGCGCTTGCGTCCGCGAAATTCCCAAATTCCGGCATCAGGCTCGAGTGCAAGCTTTGCGGCCTTGCCCGCCAGCGCTTCCAGAATCCGGAATTGCGGTTCGCCGGCCGGGCGCGGCAACCTGTTGTCGAAGAACATGGGCATGGCCGCGAGGATCACGCTGCCATAGGCGTCATGCTGCGTCTGCTCGACGGCGGCATTGCCCACGCGCACGGGGCCATGGCCCTGATACCCTTTGAGGTCTGGAGCAATCCGCTCCGTCAAAGTCTCGTTTGGAACGATGCCATATACGGGGCGTAAATCCGCCGCATCGTCCGCGGCGATACCGAGCGTGTAATTGATGAAATCTTCCATCGTGCGGGTGGCGCCGATGCGATTGAACGCCTTGACGACGAAATAGGCGTCGCGCAGCCAGCAATACCGATAGTCCCAGTTGCGCCCCGAACCAGGCGATTCGGGGATGGACGTCGTCAGAGCGGCGACGATCGCTCCCGTCTCCTCGAAGTTGCAAAGCTTCAGCGTGATCGCGGCGCGAATGACGGCGTCCTGCCAGTCGTAACCAATGGACAGCCGGCGCACCCATTCGAGCCAGTAGTCCCGCGTGCGATCGACAAATTCGCGGCAAGTGGCTCCCACCTCGCCCGAAAATTGCTCATCGGCACCGAAAACGAAGTGGACCGGACGCGTGAGGAGAAACGGCGCCTCGCGTTCGACATGGGACGGCGAGACATCCGTCGTCAAGCGTATCGCGTTGTCGTCGGCCCAATAGCGCAGATGATTGCTGCCCAATGAGCGATGCGGCATAGGGCGGCCGTAATTATGCGTCGGGCGAAAGCGGATCGCGATACGCGGCAAGCCCGCTATCGGCTCTATGATTCGCACCAATTGGGGTGCGCGAAACATGCGCCCCGCATTGCGGAATCGCGGCGCGAAATCGGTAATCCGGATGGCCGCGCCATTCTCGCTCGTCAGCACCGTCGTCACGATCGCCGTGTTGCGCTCATAGTTCGATTGGATATCCGCAAGGCCGTCGAGCATGACATCGGAAAACCCCTTTTCCTCATCATGCGCCAGGAGACGGCAGAAAACCGGATCGCTGTCGAAGCGGGGAAAGCACCACCAGACCAGCCGCGCCGACGAGTCGACAAGGGCAGCGGTGCGTCCATTGCCGATGACGGCCAAGTCAAGTCCCTGTACTCCGCTCACGCTGGTCCTCCCTTATGCGCAACAATGCGCGAAAGCCAATCGCGGATGTCGATCGGGGCCGGAGCCGTAAACGTCGCTCCCGCCATCTCGCGCCCGACGGAAATACCCAAACCCCCAAACCCGGACAGGAGACGGAAGGCGTCTTCGTCGGTTGTGTCGTCGCCGCAGAAAATGGGCCGCCGACCCTTGAATGGCGCCACCGCGAGAAGCTTGCGCACTGCCGTCCCCTTGCTGAATGAAGCCGACTTCACTTCGACGATGGCCTTTCCGCGCAACATCGTGAATTCGGGTTGGAACGGTTTCAGGCGCTCGCTGACGAGCGTCACGAATTCGGCGGCGCGGTCGCGCGCGCCGCGGTAATGGAACGCGAGGGTGTAGGTCTTGCCTTCCACGACGATACGCGGATCGAAATTGCCGAGATCGGCGAGGGCTTCCCGGATGCGCAGGGAGAGCGGCGGTGCGCAGCATTCCACCGGGCCGTCTGGCAGGCGCCGTAACTCTGCGCCGTGGGAGCCGATGGTCGCAAGGACGAGTGGCGAGAAGAGCGCATCGATCATCGCCAATGTGCGACCGCTGACGAGCGCAATAGCCCCGTCGCAGAGCTCGTTGAGTCGTGCAAGGTCTCTACGCAACGTTTCCGGGACATGAACATCCGCCGGCCTGGTCGCGATATCGAGAAGCGTTCCGTCGATATCGAACAAGAGCGCGTCGCGGGAGAGGTCGGGCGTGGGTAATGTCATGATCGACGAACGGGCCTCGGGGCGGACATTCATTTGCCACCTGTCCCGTCGGCTACACAAGATTTGCCGGGCTTCTCGGATCGCCGACGCGGTATCGGGGATTTGTTCAAGCGTTTGTCTCGCGCGACATGCGGACGCGCTGCTTTTTTCCCACGCAATTGGACGAGCGGCCGCCGATGCGCGGCATCCATCAGGTTCAGGGCCGAGTTGACCAATGCCACGTGGGAAAAGGCCTGTGGGAAATTGCCCAGCATGCGCTTTGCGCGGGGATCGTATTCCTCTGCCAGAAGCCCGACGTCGTTGGTCAGCTTGATGAGTTTGTTGAAAAGCCGCGTCGCGTCGGCTTTGCGGCCCTGCAGGATGTAATTGTCCACCAGCCAGAAGCTGCAGGCGAGAAAGGCGGCTTCTCCGGGCGGCAATCCATCGACGCCGGGCCCGGTTTCGTAGCGCAGGACAAACCCATCCACCAGTAGATGGCGCTCGATCTCCCGAATCGTCCGGCGAATGCGGGGATCCTTCGGCGGCAGGAAGCCGACAATGGCAAGCAGCAGCAGGCTTGCGTCCAGATGCTTCGACCCATAGGCCTGCACAAAGCAGCCCCGTTCGCGATCGATGCCCTGGCGGCAAATATCGGCGTGGATTTCGTCGGCGATTTTCTTCCACTTCTTTCGTGCGCGGTTTTCGCCCCGCTCATGAGCGTTACGCCAGGCACGATCGAACGCGACCCAGGCCATGACTTTGGAGTGGGTGAAGTGCTGCGGCGCACCGCGAATCTCCCAAATGCCTTCGTCGGGATTGCGCCAGATGTCGGCAAGATGCTCGAGAAAGGCGGCGCGAATTTCCTTGCGGCGCGGCGCGGCTGCCAATCCACCTTTGCGCGACTGGGTCATGACGTCGGCCAATTCGCCATAGATGTCCAATTGAAACTGACCTACCGCGGCGTTGCCGACGCGCACCGGCACGGATTGCTCATAGCCGGGCAGCCACGGGATTTGCCATTCATCAAGTCGGCGCTCGCCGCCTACGCCGTACAATGTCTGGAATTGATCGGGGCTTCCCGCAATGGCGCGCATCAGCCAGTTCTGCCAGGCGGTCGCCTCGTCGGTGTATCCGGCGTTCAGAAACGCGAGCAGCGTGAAGGTGGCGTCGCGCAGCCAACAATAACGGTAATCCCAGTTGCGCGAGCCTCCAAGTTGCTCCGGGAGAGACGTCGTGACAGCGGCGACGATGCCCCCCGTGGCGCGGTAGCTGAGCGCCTTGAGCGTAAGGAGCGAGCGACGGATTTTCGGTGCGGCGGGTCCGGCGAGTGCGCATCGTCCCGACCATTCCCGCCAGAATTCTTCCGTTTGGGCGAGGCTCGTTTCGACGCTCAAGGGCAGAGGGGGAGGCAGATGGGAGCGCGTATAGGACAAGACAAAGGGCATGATCTCACCGGCCCGGATCGTGAACTCGCCCGTCGTGCGCAGATCCTTGCCCTTGAGCGGAGCGGGCGTATGCAGGGTCAACATATTGGGTCCCGCCACCATCGACAGGGTCGTCTCGTCCGTGCGGCTGACCCAGGGTACGGCAATCCCGTAGTCGAAGCGAACGACGAGGTCTGTGCGCATCGGCACGGCGCCCTCGCGTCCGATGACGAGTCTGACGATCGAGCTGTGTTCCGCGCCGACCGGCATAAAATCGACGAGACTGAGCTTGCCTTCTTTGGTCGCGAACGTTGTTTCCAAAATCATGGTGCCGTCGCGATAACGCCGGCGTATCTTGGCCTCGCTCTTCGGCGCAATGAGCCAGCGGCCATGCTCCGGCGTGCCAAGCAGGGCGGCAAAGCAGGATGCCGAATCGAAACGCGGCCAGCACAGCCAGTCGATGGATCCGTTGCGGCAGACAAGGGCCGCGGTCCGCATATCGCCGATCATGGCATAATCTTCGATCAGTCCTGCCACGAGAGGGAATCCGCTATCGGATAGCGCGCCAGGCGCGACCGTCGCGGGCGAGCAACTCGTCGGCGCATTGGGGTCCCGAGCCGCCGGGGGCATAGTTCGGAAACGACTCGGCAGGTTTGTTTGCCCAGGCATCGAGAACCGGTTCGACGACGGCCCATGCCGCCTCGACCTGATCGGCGCGCTGGAACAAGGTCGGATCGCCCGTGAAGCAATCGTAGAGAAGCGTTTCGTAGCCGACCGCAGACGCCTGTTTGAACCAGTCCGAATAACGAAAATCCATCGAGACATTTTCTAGCGCGAGTTCCGGTCCCGGTCGTTTGGCGTTGAATCGCAGCCTTATGCCTTCATCGGGCTGGATTTGCAGGATCAACCAGTTGGCGCCCAATTCGTCCACCGGCGTGTCGCGGAACAGCATGAACGGCGCTTCCCGGAAGCGAATGGCGATCTCGGTCGTGCGTTTGGCCAAACGCTTGCCCGTGCGCAGATAGAACGGGACTCCTGCCCAGCGCCAATTGTCTATCGAGAGCCGAACGGCCGCGAATGTCTCGACGAAGGAGTCCTTTGCAACATGGTCTTCATCGCGATAGGCCCGCACGGCTTTGCCATCCATCGTACCCGCGCCATATTGACCGCGCACGACGTCTTCAATCCTGAGCGGATGGGCCGCCTTGAACACTTCGGCTTTTCTGGCGCGCACTGCGTCGGGGTCGAAAGAAGACGGCGGCTCCATGGCCGTCATCGCAACAAGCTGGAACAGATGGTTGGGCACCATGTCGCGCAAAGCGCCGGTCGACTCGTAGAATTTGCCGCGCGTTTCGATCCCGATCGTCTCCGCGACAGTGATCTGCACATGATCGATGCGGTCGCGATTCCAGATCGGCTCGAACAATCCGTTGGCGAAGCGCAACGCCATGATGTTCTGGACTGTTTCCTTGCCCAGAAAATGATCGATGCGATAGATCTGGTCTTCGTTCAGGCTCTTGAGAAGGCGTGCATTCAAGGCCTTTGCGGATTCGAGATCGTGGCCGAACGGTTTCTCGACCACGACGCGGCGCCAGCCTTTGTCGGACTTGACGAGATCGGCTTGCGCGAGCGCATCGACCAGCGGTCCGAAAAAATGGTCGGCGGTCGCGAGATAGAAAAGCACGTTGCCGTCAAGCTGTTGCGCGGCGTTCAACTCGTTCAGATGCTTGCGCAATTTCTGGAACGTCGCCGGGTCCGTGAAATCGCCCTGCAGGAACGACATCGCGGAACTGAGCCGATTCCACGGTTCCTGTTCGACGTTGCCTTCTTCGCCGCTGCCCGCAAGTTGCACCAGAAAATCGTGCAGGTCGCTGCGCCAGGTTTGATCGGTCTTGGCGTTGTGATCGACGCCCACCAGCGCAAAATGCGGCGGCAAAAGATTCGATTTCGATAGATTGTAAAGCGCCGGTACGACCAGACGCTTGGTCAGGTCGCCATTGGCGCCGAAAATCACCATGGCACAGGACGGAGGCGGCTTGGGCGACGAAGGCGGTGCGCTCATTTCCTGGAGCCGTCCGTCGGCTTGAGCCCGCCTTCGAGTTGGCCCTCGATGTGACCGCCGAATTTGTTGCGCATGGCCGACAGCAGCTTTTCGCCGAAAGTGTGGTCCTGACGCGAGCGAAATCGCGCATAAAGCGCCGCGGTCAGCACGTTTGCCGGAACGGCTTCCTCAATCGCGGCATCGATGGTCCAGCGTCCTTCGCCGGAATCGTCGACGAAGCCTGAAAACTTGTCGAGCGTGGGATTTTCGGCGAGCGACATGGCGGTCAAATCGAGCAGCCATGAAGAGATGACGCTACCGCGCCGCCAGACTTCCGAGATATCGGTCAAGTTGAGGGCAAAGCGCTGATCTTCGGGCAGGGACTCGCTCGATTTGTTGCGCAAAATATCGAACCCCTCGGCATAAGCCTGCATCAATCCATATTCGATGCCGTTATGTACCATCTTGACGAAATGGCCCGCGCCGGCGGGACCGGCATGGATGTAGCCGCGCTCTGCGCGCGTATCGAAGTTTTCGCGGTGAGGCGTGCGCGGGATCGTGCCGAGGCCCGGCGCAAGAGCGGCGAAGATGGGGTCGAGCCGGTCGACAATCTCTTTTTCGCCGCCGATCATCATGCAATAGCCGCGCTCCACGCCCCAGACGCCTCCGGAGGTTCCGCAGTCGACATAGTGAATGCCTTTGCCGCGCAATTCTGCGGCGCGGCGGATGTCGTCCTTGTAGAACGTGTTACCGCCGTCGATGATCGTGTCGTCCTTGCCAAGTAGCCGGCTCAACTGCGCGATGGTCGTCTCCGTCGGCATGCCGGACGGCAACATGACCCACACCGTGCGCGGCGCGGAAAGCTGCTTTGTCAGATCCTCGAGCGTCTTCGCCGGCTTGGCATGCGCTTTGCCGAGCTCCCCGACCGCCTCCTGGTTGCGGTCGAAGACGACGACGTCGTGTCCGTTCTGCAGCAGGCGGCGCGAAATATTGCCGCCCATTCGCCCCAATCCAACGACACCAATTTGCATCTCGTCTACTCCAGTGCGCGATCGATCGCTTCGCCGAGTGCAGAAAGTCCGCTTTCGAGGTCCGTCAAATGGACGCGCAGCGCGCGGCGCCCGCGTTCGGCCAACACCGCGAAATCGCCGAGAGCCTGCGATATTTCCACGGTTCCAAAGCTCGCCTTGAGACCCGGAATCGCCAAGTCTTGCGAGTGATCGCATGTGATCGTCAGGAACACACCCGAATTGGGTCCACCCTTGTAGGCCTGTCCCGTCGAGTGAAGATAGCGCGGACCGAAGCCAAGGCAGGTCGCGACTTGTTTGGAATTGCGAATCTTCATTCGCATGACCTGCAGCACGGCGTGATGCGCGTCCGAATTCTCGATATAGGCCAGAAGCGCGAAATAGTCGCCCGCGCCGATGCGGCCGAAATGGAAGCGTAGCGCATCGTCCAGCGTGCGGGCCTTGAGCAGGCTTTCGCGATCGCGTGCCTCGCCATAGACCGCAATGCCGTCCCGGCGAAATGCGGGCGCGTCTTTCGGCAATGCGCCGTTCGCTTCATATTGTTTCGTGAGTTCGCGGGTCTTGTTCTTACTGGCCTCGACATCGGGTTGATCGAACGGATTGATTCCGATCACGGCGCCGGCGGCGGCGATAGCCATCTCCCACAGGAAGAATATCTGCCCGAGCTGATACGAATCCTCGACCGTGATGTAAATGACGGGATGGCCCTGTTCTTCGAGCGCACGAAATTGCGCGACCTGGTCTTCGCAACCGGCAAGATGGACATGGACGAAGACGCGATCCTTGCCGTAAGCGCGCGGATCTCCCAGCGGTTCGCCATCCACGGGAACAAGGCCTTTTCCAAGCTTTCCCGTCGACTCCGCAATCAGTTGCTCGAGCCACGCGCCGATGGAGGCGAGCGCCGGCGACGCGATGATGGTGATCTTGTCGCGGCCGCACTTAGTCGCGAGCGCTCCCAGCGTTACGCCGAGCCGGATGCCGGGATTGGCGGCGGGAGGAACCATGTCGCGGCAACTCGTGACCATGCGCTGTGTTTCGGCTAACAGGCGCTTGACGTCGAGACCGATCGCCGCCGCGGCGACCAATCCGAATTTCGAGAGCACCGAAAAGCGGCCGCCGATGGCGGGATCGCCGAAGAATTGATGCGCGAATCCGTATTGGTTGGCGACTTTCTCCAGTTCGGAGCCTGGATCGGTGATCGCCGCGAATTGCTTTCCAGCCTCGGCGCCGCGCTCGTCGGCGACCAGCTTATAGAAATAGTCCTTGAGAATGTTCGGTTCGAGCGTCGTTCCGGATTTCGACGAGACGAGGAACATGGTCGTGGGAATGCAGATGGCAGTCTGCACCGCACGAATCTGATCGGGATCCGTCGAATCAAGAACATGCAGGGCCGGCCAACCCTCTCTGCGGCCGAATGTCAGCCCTACGACGTCCGCGCCGAGACTCGAGCCTCCCATTCCGAGGAGCACCACATCGCTCAGCTTCTGTTGTTGGACATCCTTCGCAAAGTCCCGCAAGCCGGCGAGATCTGCGCGTTCGCGGGCGGCGATATCCAGCCAGCCTAGCCATTTGGCCTCGTCTGCGCCGGTCCAGAGCGATGCATCCCCAGCCCACAACCTTCGCACATTGCCCTGATCGGTCCAGATGTCGAGCTCGTCCTGTACGATCTTTTCCGCCTCCTGACCGAGAGCCACACGCAGGTTCAGCAATGAGCCGCCAAGGAGTTTGGCTCGCTTCTGCGCCAATGCGATGTAGAGTTTGTCGGCAGCTTTGGAGAATTGCTGCACGCCGTCTTCGACAAGCTCATCCGTGATCCGGTCGAGCGAAATGCCGCACGCTTCGAGCTCGGCCAGAACCCTGCGCGCGTCGTCGAGATTCGTCTCCAACGTCGCTGCAGGTTTTCCATGATCGCGATAGGCATCCATGGTTTCGGGAGGCATCGTGTTGACGGTGTCGGCGCCGATCAGCGATTCGACATACAGAATATCCGAATAGGCTTTGTTCTTCGTGCCCGTCGACGCCCAGAGGAGGCGCTGCGGTCGTGCCCCGCGGGCCGCGAGCCGGTCCCAGCGTGGGCCTGAAAATATCGTCTTGTATTGCTGATAAGCGAGCTTGGCATTGGCGACCGCAACCTTGCCGCGCAACGCCGCCAGTCCGTCATAACCGGTGCCGGCATTGCCCTTCAGCTTGTCGTCGATCGCGGCGTCGGCTTTGGTGTCAATGCGGCTGACGAAGAAGCTGGCGACGCTCGCCACCCGACTGAGATCGGCTTTGGGGTCAAGCGATTCGAGGCCCGCGAGATAGGCCTCGGCGACTTTCACATACATCGACCGCGCGAACAGCAGCGTGACGTTGACATTGATGCCCCGGCCGATCAGGTCGCGAATGGCCGGAATCCCCTGTTCCGTTCCGGGGACCTTGATCATCAAATTCTCGCGGTGGACTTCATCCCACAGCGAACGCGCTTCGGCGATGGTGGCGGCCGTATCCTTGGCGAGATAGGGCGAGACTTCCATGCTGATGAAGCCGTCGCCGCGCTTCGTCGCGTCGTACACCGGTTTGAATGCGTCCGCGGAATCCTGGATGTCGCGCACCGCCAGATGGCGGAAAATGGCGCCGACGTCTTCGCCACGCTCCACATACACCTTGATGTCCTCGTCATATTCCTCGCCGTGCGAGATCGCCTTCTCGAAGATCGACGGATTGGACGTCATCCCTTTCAGGCCATCGCGGACGATCGCCTGGTTGAAGTCGCTGCTTCGCAGAAGCTCGCGGCTCAGATAGTCGAGCCAGATCGATTGACCGTATTTCTCGAGTTCTTTGAGAGGATTCATGAGACCTTCCGGGCAATCTGGTCGCGTGCGGCTTGTGCGACCGCGTCTGCCGTGATTCCGAATTTGCGATAAACATCTTCCGCCGGCGCGGACGCGCCGAAACTGTGCATGCCGATACGCGCGCCCGTGAGCCCCGTATAGCGCTCCCAGCCCAGGCTGGCCGATGCTTCGACCGACACCCGGGCAACGAGATCTGGCGGCAGCACGCCATCGCGATAGGCTTTGTCTTGCGCGTCGAACAACTCCCAACTGGGTATCGAGACGACGCGAACGCGAATGCCCTCCTTGGCAAGCGCGTCTTGGGCCTTGAGGCAAAGCTGCACTTCGCTGCCGGTCGCGATCAGGATCGCCTGGGGCGCGCCACCGGACGAATCGCTCAGCACATAGCCGCCGCGCGCAACGCCTTTCGCGCTTGCATATCTGGTGCGATCGAGTGTCGGCAGCTTCTGACGGGACAGCACCAGCGCCGCCGGGCGGTCCGTGAGTTTCGCCACCACGCGCCAGGCTTCCGCCGTTTCGTTCGCATCGCAGGGCCGGAGCACGATGAGCCCCGGAATCGCGCGCAGGCCGATCAGCTGTTCGATGGGCTGGTGGGTGGGGCCGTCTTCGCCGAGGCCGATGGAATCATGAGTGAAGACCCAGATGCTGGGGATATCCATCAGCGCCGAAAGCCGGATGGCGGCTTTCATATAGTCGCTGAAGACCAGGAACGTCGAACCATAACCGCGCAGGCCCGAGATCGTGAGGCCGTTCACGATCGCGCCCATGGCGTGCTCGCGAATGCCGAAATGGAAATTGCGCCCGTCATATTGACCAGCTTCGATGTCGCCCGCACCTTTGATGTCCGTCTTGGTCGAGGGCGTGAGGTCCGCCGCACCTCCCATGAGCCAGGGCACCGTACTGGCGATTTCGTTGAGCACCTTGCCGCCGCTGTCGCGTGTGGCAATGCCTTTCTCGTCCGGCGCGAATTGTTCGATCTTTGCGTCCCAGTTTGTCGGCAGTTCGCGGCGCCCCATCAGATCGAGCGTTGCGGCCAGGTCCGGTTCCTCGGCGCGATAATTCTTCGCCAATGCGTCCCATTTCACGCGCAAATCTCGCCCGCGCTTGCCGACGCGGTCGGCAAAACGCTGTTGCACGCCGTCGGGCACGAGGAATGTCCCGTCTTGCGGCCATCCGTAAGCAAGCTTGGCGTCGCGAACCTCGTCGACGCCGAGCGGCTCGCCATGCGCTTCCTTGGTGTCCTGCTTGTGCGGCGCGCCAAAGGCGATATGGCTTCTGACGATGATGAGGGAAGGCCGGTCGGCTGTCGCGTCGACGACTGCCAGCGCGCGGTCGACGGAATCGCAATCGTTCGCATCTTCGACCCGAACGACATTCCAGCCATAAGCCTTGAACCGCGCCTCGACGTCCTCGTCGAAAGCGAGCGCCGTGTTGCCTTCGATCGTGATGTGATTGTTGTCGTAGATCCAACGGAGATTCGAAAGCCGTAAATGCCCCGCGATGGATGCCGCTTCGCTCGCGACGCCTTCCATCATGTCACCGTCGCTGCAGATCGCGAAGACGCGATAGTCGAACAGCGGCAAGCCCGGGCGGTTGAAATGTTTGGCCTTCCACAAGGACGCGATCGCCATGCCCACGCTCATGCTGCAGCCCTGACCCAACGGCCCCGTCGTCGCTTCGACGCCCGTCGTACGGCCATATTCGGGATGGCCGGGACATTTGCTGTCGAGCTGCCGGAAAGCCTTGATATCGTCCAGCGACACGGCCGGCGCGGCGGTGGGTTCACCCGCTTTGTCGGCTTCGCGAACATCCGCGAGAAACAAGGTCGAATAGAGCAGCATGCAGGCGTGACCGGCCGACAGGATGAAGCGGTCACGGTTGGGCCATAATGGATAGGCCGGATCGTAGCGCAGATGGCGCTGCCACAACGTGTACATGACGGGCGCGAGCGCCATCGGCGTGCCGGGATGTCCCGAATTCGCCTTTTGCACCGCGTCCATGGAAAGCGTGCGGATGGTATTGATGCAAAGCTGATCGATATCGTCCGACATGGGGGTGCGCAATCTTGGAGTGTCCGACGGCGAGCCGCTGTTCGAAGGAGATATTCGAGGGCAGCCCGCCAAGACGCAACGCCTAAAGAAGGCTATAGTTCCGGCGGGAAAGGCCCTCGATCCGGGTCGGTCCCGCGGGCAGGGGCTGCATGCTGATCCATACGGTTTTCGATCTCCTGGCCTGGGCCTCGGCGGCGCTCATGGCCTGGTGGATCAGGCGACGCGGGCTTCTTGAAGGCGCCGCGCCTCGCAGGACATTGCGCAGCGACCCCTGGTATTTCACCTCACTCGCTATCGGCGCGATTGCCGGCGCGATTGCGTTCGGTTCGTTCAATATGGGTCTCGCCGGTTTGTGGACGTTGGGCCACAGCATCGCCGGCGCGATCGCGGGCGGCATCGTGACGGTCGAAATCTACAAGCTCGCGACGGGAATCCGGGGCTCGACCGGCCTTCCTTTTGTTGGGCCATTGGCGATCGGCATCGCGGTGGGCCGGTTCGGCTGCTTCTTTGCGGGTCTGCCCGATTACACTTATGGGACGCCCACGGCGCTTCCCTGGGGCGTCGATTTCGGCGACGGCATCGCGCGCCATCCCGTGCAGCTCTACGAATCCGCGGCCATGTTCGCGTTCCTGGCCGTCTATTTGCGGGCGCTGCAGACCCGCTCGGACCTGTTCCTGCGAAACGGGTTCTATCTGTTCGTGGCTTGGTACGCGTTGCAGCGTTTCGCCTGGGAGTTTCTCAAGCCCTATCCGGCCGTGCTCGGGCCGTTCAATATCTTCCACGTCATTTGCTTCGCGCTTTTCAGCTACAGCCTCTTCATGATGCGGTGGAACCATGAACTTCGTACGGCCATCTAAGGGTTACACGTTCTACGGACAGACGACCTCGCTGTGCGAGACGTGCCTCCGCCTCGTACCGGCGAAGATCGTCTTCGAAGACAATGACGTCTATTTCCTCAAGCGCTGCGCCGAGCACGGTGCGCAGAAGACGCGTGTGGCGAGCGACGTCGCCTATTACAAAAGCTGCAAGGATTGGCTGAAACCCGGCGACCGTCCGCTGGCGCTCCAGAGCCGTACCGAACATGGTTGCCCTTACGATTGCGGCCTATGCCCCGATCACGAGCAACATTCCTGCCTCGCGCTGATCGAAGTGAACGATGTGTGCAATCTGACATGCCCCGTCTGCTTTGCCGGCTCCTCGCCCGCGCACACCAATCAGCGCACGCTGGCCGAGATCGAACTCATGCTCGATACGCTCGTCGAAAGCGAACGCGAGCCCGATCTGGTGCAGATCAGCGGTGGTGAACCTACCATCCACCCCCAGATTCTGGAGATTCTCAAACTCGCGAAATCGAAGCCGATCCGCCACATCATGATCAACACCAACGGCATCCGCATCGCGCGCGATCCCGATTTCGTGAAGCAGCTGGCCGAGTTGCGTCCCGGCTTCGAAGTCTATCTGCAGTTCGATTCGATGCGGCGATCGGCCCTGGAAAATCTGCGAGGTGCCGATCTCAGACGCATCCGCGAGCAGGCGCTCGCCAATCTCGAAGCGGCCGGCATTTCGACCACGCTTGTCTGCGTGATCAAGAAGGGTGTCAACGACGACGAAATCGGCGAGATCGTGCGGCACGCGCTCACCTATTCCTGTGTCCGCGGGATCACGTTCCAACCGATCCAGGATGCGGGACGCAACATCGGCTTCGACAAGAACGCCGACCGCATGCTGCTGACCGACATCCGCCGGCAGATCGGCCGGAACTCCGGCGTCTTCAATGAGGACGACATCATCCCGCTTCCCTGCAATCCCGACGAGATCGCCATCGGCTATGGCTTGCGCGACGGCACCAACGTCACGCCCATCACACGGTTCATTCCGAAGGAAGAGATTCTAGCGGCATCGCCCAACACGATTTCGTTCGAGAAGTATCCGGAACTCAGGAGACGCGTGTTCGACCTGATGTCACTGTCGGTGACCGGTGAGGCCACGAAGTCGGTGCTGGGCGATCTTCTATGTTGCCTGCCGCAGGTCGAGGTGCCTGAGGATCTGGGTTACGACAAGGTCTTCCGCGTGGTCATCGTCCAGTTCCTCGACCGTTTCAATTTCTGCATCGGCGCCGTGAAGCGCTCCTGCATCCATTTCGTCACGCCGCAAGGCAAGATCATCCCCTTCGACACGTACAATCTGTTCTATCGCGAAGGGCTAGATAAGACGCTGCGGGAGGCCGCCCATGTCCATGCCTGAAAATCCAAAAACCAAAGGCAGCCTGACGGGGGCCGGCGTCGCGCTCGTCGTCATCGGGTTGCTGATTCTCGTGCCGTCGGGCCTTTGCACCGGGGTATTGGGAATCATGGGCGCTGCGGCAGCTATAAGCCGGAATAACTGGAGCGATTTGTTCCAGGGACTCACCGAGGCATTAAGTTTTGGCTTTATTCCGATCCTCCTCGGCGGTGTCCTGCTGTGGGCCGGATTGCGCCAGCGCAAGAAGAAATAAGGACGGCGTTCCATGAAGATCGATCTGCTGGATTCCGCGAGCTTTTCAGCCGGCCATCCCTTCGCGCAATATCGTTGGCTGCGCGAGAACGCGCCGGTGTTCTGGCATGAAGATCCGCACGGCCCCGGTTTCTGGGCCGTGACGCGCTACAAGGACGTCTATGACGTCGACCGCAATTTCCAGGCCTTCTCGTCCGAGCCAACGATCATGATCATGGACCCGCCGCCGGACCAGCAGGCGAATTTCGGCGGTTACAAGATGATGCTGATGATGGATCCGCCGCAGCATACAGCCTACCGCAAATTGATCCGGCAGGAATTCACGGTCGAGCCCGCCGCTGAGCGCGCACCACGCCTGCAAGTGCTCGCCCGCCAGATCGTGGATGCGGTGATCGAGCGGGACGAATGCGATTTTGTCAGCGAGATTGCCGGCGAGATGCCGTCCTATGTGATCGCCGAGCTGATGGGCCTTCCGCTCGACGACGGCCGGGAACTCTACAAGCTGACGGAAATCATCCACACCGCGCCGGAAGCATTGCCGCCGCATGCCGGCGCCGAAGCCGTGCTGAAGATGTTTCAATATGGCCGCGGCGTGATCGAGGAAAAGCGGGCGCGACCGAAAGACGATCTCGCGACCAAGCTGTTGCAGGCCGAAGTCGACGGCAAAAGACTCGACGACGTCGAGTTCCTGTTGTTCTTCCTGCTGCTGGTCGATGCGGGCGGCGACACGACGCGCAATCTGCTTTCGGCCGGCCTCATTGCGTTGCTTGAGAATCCAGATCAGCTTGCGTGGCTGAAGGCGGATCTCGAGGCGCGACTGCCTTCGGCGCGCGAAGAACTGCTGCGCTGGACCAGCCCCGTCATCTATATGCGTCGCACGGCAAAACGCGACGTCGAACTGGCGGGCGAGTCGATCCGCGAAGGCCAGAAGGTCGTGATGTATTTCGGCTCCGCCAATCGCGATGGGGCAAAGTTCGAGCATCCCGACCGGCTCGATCTTTCGCGCACGCCGAACGAGCAGATCGCATTCGGAACCGGGCCGCATGGCTGTCTCGGCCAGCATATCGCGCGCATCGAGATCGATGCGGTCCTGCGCGAAGTGCTGACACGCATGGATGGTATCGAGATCGCCGGCAAGCCGGATTGGCTGCCGTCGAACTTCATATCCGGTCCGAAGCGGATGAATGTCCGCTTCAAACCTACAAGAAGGTGAGGGTCGAAATCTCGCTACGGGCCGCTGCGCGTGGCGGTCGCAAACTCTCCTCCGCACCGCGAACGCCTCACCGTCACCCCCGTTGTCGATGTGCGAAAATCGAGCCGGGTTTGTTCGTCCGCGATCAAGGCATACCGCCCCGGTGCCAACGGGCGGAGAGGATACTCCTTTGTGCCGTTGACATAGGTCAGGACACCGTCCTTAAGCGCGAATGCCCGCGAGGTCCCATCGGCATAGACATAAACGCCCGCAAAACGCGATTCGGCGGCGAGATTTCTGGGTGCCAAGGTGGGATCGGGATAATCCGCGTGTTCGAATTGCCCAAGCGCATCGCAAAGATAGGCGCGAGTGGGAGTATCCTCGATATTCGACAAAACGTGAATCCAGAGATCAACCGCCGGGATATATGCGAAGCTTGCGCTTGCGCCATCCGTCTCGCCATTGTGCTGATACGCAATGCGCCCGAATATTTCCGCAACCTGCCATCCGCGGCCGTAATTCTGGCCCTTCGGCGGCGCGAACAGAAGGGCGCGGGTGTCGGGCTTCAGTAGCGAGCCATGAAATAACGCCCATTCGAAATTCAGAAAGTCCTGGCTCGAAAGAAGCAATCCGCCGGCAGAATATGCGGCCGGATCGCCCGTTGTGTTGACGAGCGTCATTCCGTGACGGACATATCCGCGTACCCGATTGGCGATAATTCGGTCTGGATAATCATAAGTCGCCTGGTTCATTCCCGCCGGCCCGAAAACCTCCTGCTCCATGATTTCCGGATAGGTCTTTGCGTAGACTTTTTCCAACGCGTATCCGAGCAGGATGTACCCGAAGTTGTTGTAGCGATAGAGCGTACCCGCAGCTTCAACGGGTTTGGTGTCCGGCCCGGCGAGAACCTTGTCGATTTCGGCCGTCGTTTGTTCGACGGGTACGGCCGGCAATTTCTCGAACAAATCCGGCAGCCCCGAACTGTGCGTCATGAGTTGGTCGATGGTGACAACTTCCCAACCTTGCGGACATTTGCTCAAATATTTGCAAATCGGATCGTCAAGCCGAAGTTTGCCGGCTTCGATCGTGCGCATCACGGCAATGGCGGTAACAGGCTTGGTCAGGGAGCCGATTCGCACCGGATCGATAGGCTGAAACGGGATGCGGTGTTCGCGGTCGGCCTCACCGAAGGATTTCTGGAGCAGAATTTTTCGACCGCGTGCGATCAGGACAATGCCGGAGAATCCGTCATTTGCCGCCCGCCTCTGGAAATATGATTTGATCGTGGCGATTGGCCGACTATCGGCGGCCATCGTGGTCGTGGACAGCAATGCGATCGACAGAAAAACAACGGAGGCGATGTGTTTCACGGGATCGCTTGGCGGGGATTTCACTCTCATCCTAGTACGCCGCGTGCCGCTGCGGGATCACGTCTCGTTGAGGGACGCGCTCAACTGAATATCTTGCTCGCCGTCAGGCCGTCGAAAATGAATTGCATCGCAAGCGCGGCGAGCAGGATGCCGGACACGCGTGCGATAACATTGGCCCCGGTGACGCCCAGGACTTTCATCAACCGATCGGACAGCAGCATCGACAGGAACGTCACGCCAATCACGACGGCGAGCGCCGCCACGACCAGGCCTTCGTCGAGCGCGGTGTGCGCCTTGCCCATCAGGAGAACGATGGCCGTCATGCTGCCTGGGCCAGCGGTCAGCGGAATGGCCAACGGAAAAATCGCGATATCGGTCTGGACCTTCGCTTCGCTTTCCTCGACGCTGGTGATCGAGGAGAGCGCCGAATGCTTCGCGAGCAATAGCTCGGCTGCCACCATCAACAGCAGGACGCCGCCGGCGGTGCGGAACGCCGGCAGCCCGACGTCGATCAGTGACAGGAGCTTGATGCCGCCGAACGCGAAGGCGAGCAACACGAGGCCCGCGATCGTCGCAGCCATGACGGCGAGCTTGCGCCGATGCGCGGCCGAGAATCCCGCCGTCAATGCGAGAAACATCGAGGCGACTTCGACGGGGCCGACGGCCACGAACAGCGTGGCGAGCGCGGTCGGGAAGATGTGAAACATTCCGCCTCTATGGCTGACATGCGAGCGCCAGTAAACCTTGGTCTGCGCGGCGACGCCACATTCTCCCCACAATCCGGGCGACAATTGGGCCAACGAGGGAGGGTCCCATGGTCATCGGTGCCAGAAACTCGGGCGATGTCGCGGCGGAGATGAACAGTACCCCGCTGATCGACGTGATGCTCGTGCTGCTTGTTCTCCTCATCATCACGCTGCCGCTGCAAACCCATGTCATAAGGCTGAACACCGCAGGCGGGATGCCTCCGCCGCAGCGGCCGGTCGTCGTAAACCTGCAAATCGATTTCGATGGCGCAACATTCTGGAATGGTCGAGCGGTAGATGGCGGGGCTCTGCATGCGCTTCTGCGGAGTGCCGCGCAGCAGGTGCCGCAGCCGGAAATCCACGTCACCGCGGATCGCCTGGCGCGGTATGACGGTGTGGCGAAGATTCTGGCCGACGCGCAGCGATCGGGTGTGACGCAGATCGGCTTCGTCAATACCGACCGCTACTGACCCGTCGAATTTCGCGCGGAAATCGCGAACTGCGAAGCGGGTCTGCTGGAATTGTTCGTGGCGGCCCATCAGGTTGCTCGTCGCAGCGGATTGAAGTGCGTCGGAACGACGACATACGATCGATATCAATCCGGAATAATGCATAACCATCTGGGTATGTTACGTTCAAGAATACCGTTCAGGCGAGCTGCCGCACGGGAAATAGCCGGCCGGAAATGTCACTTGACTCACGCATATCTCGTGGGTTATATGTTAATCCATAGCTAATAGGTTATCTATCTCAATGCCTGATACCCACGACATGCTCTTCAGAACGCTCGCCGACCCGACTCGGCGGGCTCTTTTCGAGCGGCTGTGCCGCGAAGGGGAGAAGACGGTCGGGGCTTTGACGGCTCGAGCCGGGGTCTCGCAACCGGCCGTCTCGAAGCATCTTGGCGTCCTGAAGCAGGCCGGGTTGGTGCGCGACCGCCACGAAGGCCGCCAGACGCATTATCGCGCGCAGCTCGGCGCGCTTGCTCCGCTGATGGACTGGACAAGCCAGATGGCCGGCTTCTGGCAAAACCGGTTCGATCATCTCGAAGATTTGCTCAAAAGGATGGACCAATGAGCGAAACCGAAACGCTCTCCGTCGTCGTCGAACGGGAGATACCTTTTCCACCGGAAAGGATCTGGCGCGCGCTCACGCAACCTCACCTGATCGAGGAGTGGCTCATGAAGAACGACTTCAAGCCCGTCGTGGGCCACAGCTTCAGCCTGCGAATGGACCCGCAACCCACCTGGAACGGCGTCATCGACTGCGAAGTCCTTGCTGTCGAGCCGAACAAGGCCCTGTCTTACACCTGGGGTTCGCTGGGTTTGAAAACGGTCGTCACGCTGACTCTGACCCCCACGAGCACAGGGACTCACCTGCGCGTTGAGCAATCGGGTTTCACGCGGGATCGGCCGCAGAACTTCGCGGGCGCCAAATATGGTTGGCAGAAGTTCCTTGTGAACCTGGAGCAGGTCCTGGCGCGAACAGATTGATACCGGAACAATTCAAAGCCGGGTTCTGTTTATAGAGCAACACATCACGAATGCGACAAACGGAGGAACAGCCATGAAAATCAAGTTGACCAGCATCTATGTGGACAATCAGGACAAAGCTCTGCGCTTCTACACCGAAGTGCTTGGTTTCACGAAAAAAGCCGACTTCAGCAACGGTCCGTTTCGCTGGCTGACCGTGGGCTCATCCGAAGAGCCGGACGGAACCCAGCTGCAGCTCGCGCTCAACGACAACCCTGCCGCCAAAGCCTACCAGCAAGCCATGTTTCAGCAGCACCAGCCTGCGGTCATGTTCTATACCGACGACGTCAAGGGCGACTGCGAGCGCATCAAGGCGCGCGGCGGCGAGTTCGCCATGCCGCCGACGGAAGTCACCGGCTCGACCATTGCACGGTTGAACGACACCTGCGGCAACCTCGTTCAAATCACCCAGCTGGCGCGTTGGTAGGGTGGGGTATGGAGGCATCCATGAATCCATCGGAAAACATCGACCGGCTGATCGCTGGAATCAAAGACTGGCGCGGCAAAACGCTCGCCGGTATTCGCAAGAGCATCCTCGAAGCCGACCGCGAGATCGTCGAGGAATGGAAGTGGATGGGAAGCCCCGTGTGGTCTCGCAACGGAATCATCGTGGTCGGCAATGCTCATAAAGAGAAGGTGAAGCTGACCTTCGCTCACGGCGCGAAGCTCGCAGATCCCGACAAGCTCTTCAACGCGGGCCTCGAAGGCGGCACGTGGCGGGCAATCGATTTCTTCGAGGGCGACAAGGTCAATACGCGTGCTTTGAAAAATCTCATCCGTGCCGCGGTCGATTTCAATCGGGCCAAATTGGAGGCGAAAGCATCTGCCCGGGCGAAAGCGCGCAAGAGCAAGAAGACATGACGCCATGCCTTTTTCTCGCTTAGGGTCTCTCCTTCTCGCATCCGCCGCGTCGCCGGGTGTGAAATGAAAAACGAGCGGGATGCCTCGGGCATCGTTTTGACGAAGCCCGAGGCGCCTGCCGGCCGTTTTGCAGACACCGCCTAGTAGATTTCGAACAATCCGGCCGCACCCATGCCGCCGCCGATGCACATCGACACGACGGCGGTCTTCGCCTTGCGCCGCTTGCCTTCAAGCAGTGCATGCCCGGTGAGGCGCGCGCCCGTCATGCCGAAAGGATGGCCGATGGCAATCGAGCCACCATTTACATTGTACTTGTCCGGATCGATGTGGAGCGTGTCGCGGCAATAGAGGCACTGGCTCGCGAACGCTTCGTTCAATTCCCACAGATCGATGTCGTCGACCGAGAGATCGTGTCGTTTCAACAGGCGCGGCACGGCGAAGACGGGTCCGATTCCCATTTCGTCGGGTTCGCATCCCGCGATCGCCCAGCCCTTGAATGCGCCCAGCGGCTGTAACCCGCGACGCTCCGCCGTCTTGGCTTCCATGATCACCACGGCCGCGGCGCCGTCCGAAAGCTGGCTCGCATTGCCGGCCGTGACGAACTTGCCCGGACCCTTGACGGGTTCGAGCTTCGCCAACCCTTCGAGCGTGGTGTCGGGGCGGTTGCATTCGTCGCGATCGACCGTGTAGTCGACGAAGCTCTCGGCCTTCGTCTCCTTGTCGACCTTCTTCATCTGGGTCTTCACGGAAATGATCTCGTCCTTGAACTTGCCTGCCTGCTGCGCCGAGGCTATGCGGCGCTGGGATTCCAGGGAATATTGATCCTGATACTCCCGGCTCAGCTTGTAGCGCGCCGCCACCACGTCGGCGGTGTCGATCATGGGCATCCAGAAATCCGGATATCTTTCCACGAGCTTCGGCTCGCGTCCGCCACCGCCGCCGCCCTGATAGGTGATGGAATCCACGCCGCAGCCGACCACGATGTCGGCGCCGTCATCCATCACATAACGCGCCGCGTTCGCGATGGCGTTCAGGCCGGACGAGCACGCGCGGTTGACGGTCGAGCCCGACGTCGTCACGGGCAGGCCCGCGAGCAGGGCAGCTGCGCGCGCGACATTGCCCGAGGCGGCGACGCAACCCGCGACCACGTCCTCGACCTCCGCCGGGTCGGCCTTGGAGCGTTTGACGGCCTGCTCGACGGCCGCGCCGAGCATGGTCATGTTGGACGTATTGTTGAATCCACCGCGCGCGGCCTTGGCCAGTCCGGTGCGGGCGTAAGAGACGATGACGGCTTCACGCATGGTTGGGTCCTCTTTTTGCGGGTGACATTTAGCGGAGATCCTGAAATTTCTTTCCTTCGGCGACGAGGCGTTCGAGCAGGGCGGATGGCTTGTACACATCGCCCATCTGCGCCTGCCACTGCTTCATCCTGGCCAGAACTTTGTCCAGGCCGATCGTGTCGCCGTAGAACATCGGGCCGCCGCGATAGACCGGCCAGCCATAGCCGTTGATCCAGACGATATCGATGTCCGACGCGCGGATCGCCTTGCCTTCTTCGAGGATTTTCGCGCCCTCATTGATCATCGGATAGATGGTGCGCTCGAGAATTTCCTCGTCCGAAATTTGTCGCGGATTGACGCCGCTCTTGACGACGAAATCCTTGATGATCTTTTCGGTGACAGGCGAGGGTTTCGCGTTGCGGTTTTCGTCATAGTCGTAATACCCCGCACCGGTCTTCTGCCCGCGCCGGTCCATTTCGCACAACACGTCGCGGATCGTTGCGCCTTTCGACTTTTCCTTGATCCAGCCGATATCGAGGCCGGCCAGATCGCTCATCGCGAACGGTCCCATGGGAAAGCCGAAATCGTAGAGTACGCGATCGATGTCCCACGGCATTGCGCCTTCGAACATCAATTTCTGCGCTTCGCGCTGGCGCTGGGCGAGGATGCGGTTGCCCACGAAGCCGGGACAGACGCCGACCAGGGCCGCAACCTTGCCGATTTTTTTTGCGATCTGCATCGACGTCGCGATCACGGGCTTCGACGTCTTGTCCGCCCGCACGACTTCGAGGAGCCGCATGACATTGGCGGGCGAGAAGAAGTGAAGGCCGATGACGGCGTCCGGGCGTTTCGTCACACCGGCGATTTCGTCGATATTGAGCGCGGAGGTGTTGGTGGCCAGGATCGCGCCCTGCTTCACGATGCCGTCGAGTTTGCGGAAGATGTCCTTCTTCACGTCCATGTTTTCGTAGACCGCCTCGATCGCGAGATCGCTG
>JBEKLK010000007.1:0-26912 GCA_050010235.1 Rhizomicrobium sp. | reverse complement strand
GAAGGAAACCTGGTATCCATCTGCATGTTCCGGCACGGATACGAATTTGTCGTCAGCCCGAATTGCGAAAAAGCCATCCCGGATGCCGCCGACCGCTCGGCGAGCGGCGAACTTGTTCTGCTCAATCGACGGGCGATGAGTTCGATATGCTATCAGTCCAAGAATTAGCCGGTTTGCGAGTTTCGAACTGAGCCGGAGCGCGCCGGCGAAATAGTGGCGAAGGCGCTACGTCTGAATTAACATCCCGCTCGAGCCACTGAACCGCGCTTGGTCGAATCCTTGCAAAAGATACCCGACAATCGAACTTCCACTTCTATCGATGCGCCGACCGATGCTTCGCGTCCGCTGTTGGTTTATGACGGGGACTGTGCGTTCTGCTTTTATTGGGCGCGCTACTGGCAACGGCTCACGGGCGACAGCGTCGATTACAAACCGTATCAGGAAGTGGCGGCCCGCTATCCCACGATCCCGCCCGCCGATTTTCAGCGCGCCGTGCAATACATCGCGCCCGACGGCAATTACGCAGGCGCCGCAGAAGCCAGCTTCCTGACCCTGAGCCATGCCCGCGGCAAGGAATTCTGGCTCGCGCTTTATCGAAAGCTGCCTGGTTTCGCCGTCGTTGCGGAACTGGCGTATGCCTTCATCGCCGCGCACCGTTCCGCTTCCTATCGCGTCAGCCTGTTTCTGTGGGGCAAAGACTATGCACCGCCACGGTTCGATCTCGTCTCGTTTCTGTTCCTGCGACTATTCGGGCTGATCTACCTGTCCGCATTCGCGTCCTTTGGTGTGCAGGCGCAGGGGTTGATCGGCAGCCATGGCATTTTGCCCCTGGCCGATCTCGTCCATCGCATCTCAGGCCATGTCGGTGTGGAACGCTTCTTCCTGATGCCGATGGTGTTCTGGTGGAGCACGAGCGATTTCGCCATTCAGGCCGTATGCTGGGCCGGCGCCGTGCTATCGCTGCTGCTGACTTTCAATTTGCTGCCTCGGCTCTGCCTGCCCCTGCTTTTCGTGCTCTATCTATCGCTATTTTACGCCGGGCAGGACTTCATGTCCTTCCAGTGGGACACGTTCCTGCTGGAGGCCGGGTTTCTCGCGCTGGTATTGAGCTTCGCTACGATGCCCGGCATCTGGCTGCTGCGCTGGCTCCTGTTCCGCTTCATGTTCATGTCGGGCATGGTCAAGCTGCTGAGCGGCGATCCCAATTGGTGGAACCTGTCGGCGCTGTCATATCATTTTCTCACCCAGCCGCTGCCCACGCCGCTTTCCTGGTACGTCGCGCAATTGCCATCGCGTGTCCTCGCATTTGCCACCGGCGCCACGCTTTTCATCGAACTGGTTCTGCCGTTTCTGATCTTTGCCCCGCGTCACTTACGCTTTTTCGCCGCGTTCGGGATCCTTCTGCTGCAATGCTGCATTTCACTGACCGGCAATTACAACTGGTTCAACCTGCAGACGATGTTGCTGTGCCTCGTATTGTTCGACGACGCGGCACTGCAAAAGATATTGCCGCAGCGCCTGACGCGGCTGCTGCCGATGGGTGCGAAAGTCGGCGCGCCGCGGAGGTCGGTTAGAATCGCAGTTGGGGCGGTGGCCGCGCTGCTCGTATTCGGCAGTCTGGTGCAGATGGATGAGCGGTTCGGCGGTAATCCGCCCGCCGCGGTGCAAGCCGTCGACCGCGTGATCGAACCTCTGCACGTCGTGAGCAGTTACGGCCTGTTCGCGGTCATGACCACGAAGCGCAACGAAATCGTCATCGAAGGTTCGGATGACGGCATCGATTGGCGCGAATACGAATTTCGGTACAAACCGGGGGATGTCGCGCGTGCCCCTCGCTGGAATATCCCACACCAGCCGCGTTTGGATTGGCAAATATGGTTCGCAGCGCTCCAGGATCCGCGGCGCCTGCCGTGGATTTGGGGGTTTGCCGAACGGCTGCTGGAGAACGATCCCACCGTGACGGTACGAATACACCTACGCCGGCAGCGCGGAGAACGCGCAGGGCATCTGGTGGGACCGACGGTTGCTGGGACTCTACTTTCCTACGGTGAGCCTGAAGGGCGGGTGACAACGCCTTGCGATCCCAATACGGATTGCGCATTCATGCAGCCGCGATCCGGGCTTCGGGATCGCCCGGGTCCTTTCCAATGTGAATTTTGCACATTATGCTCCGAAGGCTCCGTTCGGGGAATTCGAACGCGGAGGAAACCAAGATATAGAGGAGTGCTTCATGGGATTTCGTAGCCTCAGGATTGCAATGACGGTTGGGCTGCTTTCGCTGCTCATTCCGGTCGCAGCTCAAGCGCAATGGTGGCAACACCACCCCAGATATCTGCATGCGATGTCCGATCTGCGAACGGCCTATTGGCTGATCGCGCATCGCGATTCGATGGACCCGATGGCCAATGACGAAGAACGTCGCGCGATGAAGCAAATCCGCTACGCCTATCAGGCGTTGAAGGATGCCTCGATCATGGACAACAAGGACATCGATGCCCAGCCGCCGGCAGACATGGCGTTCTACGACCATCGCGGACGTCTGCATCATGCGCTCGACTTGCTGCATGACGCGCATAACGACGTGGAAGGCGAAGAAGAGGACCCTGCCGCGCGGGGATTTCGTCATGACGCTTTGAAGCGGATCGACGATGCCGCACGCGATACCGATATCGCAATTCACGCCTGGAATTTCTAAAACCGGTGTTGTGTTCCCCCGCTCGCGTGCGGGCGGGGGACTGCCGGGCGCTTCAGCGAACCAGATCGAACAGGATCGCCCGCAACTTCGGGCTGGCGCCGACGGCGAAGCCCGCTGCGAATGACGCAAATATCGACGATCCCGCATTCGCGTCCGTAAACTTCTTGAATCTGCGGCCGAGTTCGCCGCCCAATATTGCAGCGAGATAATTCGGGTCCGATCCGGCGGCGCGCCTGCGGCGTGGCCGGCGCGACGTCAGATAGGCGACGCCCAGTACGAACAACGAAAACACGATGGCGGACAGTGCAGAATCGAATGCGGCCCATGCCGGGGACGCTATCTGCGAAAACAGGAAATAGACGCCGACCATCGCAAAGCCCAGCGCGACCACGAAGCCGACACTCGCAATCACGAATGCGACGACGACGGTTGCAAGCCGGACGATCAGGCCACGCATGATCGCGCGCCGCTCAGGATCTGCGTGCGAACAGGAGGCCCAGCAACATGCCAACCCCGAATGCGATGCCGGCCGCGCTCAAAGGATTCTGCTCGATCTTCTGGATCACATCCTCCGCGCCGGTCTTGGCTTCGGCCCATGCCTTTTCGCCCTGCGCCTTGGCGCGCTGCACGGCGTCTTCGCTGGCATGCCGGGCCGTCGCCTGCAAAAGCTCGCCCAATTTTGCGAAGTCGGCGCGCAATTGCTTCAGTTCCGCAATCAACGCATCTGTATCTCTGCTGGTCTCTGTGGTCATCGCACCGGTCCTGAAAGGGGTTCTGCGCCGCAACTGGTTCGCGCCCGAACATCGACAGACGTATTAGACGTTTTACGGCCAAGAAATGGTTAATTCGTCAGAGGACAACTTACAAGGGCCGATGGCGGTTCCTAGGTCTTTGGCCGGGCTTTTCGCCACATGGGGTAGAGCGTGGGACCGCCCGGCAATTTGATCTCGCCCGTCAATTCGAAACCCAGGCTCTGATAGATCGGGATATTCGTGTCCTTGCTCGATTCCAGATATGCCGGCATGCCTTGGGCATCGGCATTTGCCAGCTGCCGCCGCATCACCACGCCGCCATACCCTTTGCCCTGCTTGGCCGGATCGGTGCCGACGGCCTGCAGGTAATAATGCGGTTCCCTCGGATGGACTTTTTCGATGCGATCCATGATGCCCATGACACTGAGGCCGCCGATCCCGAAGATGCCCAGGAATGCCGGTCCATTGGTGATGTACTGGTGGAACGGAATGTGCCATTTGCCGGGAGGACGCCACAGCGCCACGGCCTCGAAGCCTGTTGTCACATCGCAGGCGCCATGCGGCAGCCCCAGTTGGAACAACAGCTTGAACAGGTGCGGCATCCTGGCCGGCCGGACGGCCGGATCTTTCAGCAGGAAACACATCAGGGGATCGTCGAAAAACGCGCGCGCCAGAGTTTGCGACAGCGGCTCTGCGTCGGTTTCCGTGGCGCTTCGAGCGGTAGCTCCCGTGGCGCGGGCGGTGTTGTCTGAACTCACGATAGTCCCTCGGAATGGATGGCGTTGCGCTGGCGGAGCGAAACTAAGTCTCTTCCTTGCGCCGGAGCAAGGCCGATCGCCATTTCAACTCGCACTCTCGGGGTCACCCACCATGCCAAGATACCAGCGTTGCCACAGGCCTTTGCAGAACAGGCGGAAGCGATCGAGATAGAGATACACAACCGGCGTCGTATAGAGCGTGAGAGCCTGGCTTACGAACAGGCCGCCGACGACCGAGATTCCCAACGATTCGCTGAACTGGGTGCCGAAGCCGAGCGCCAGGGGCAGCGATCCCAGAATCGCCGCGAAGGTCGTCATCATGATTGGGCGGAAGCGCATCAGGCATGCGAGATGAATGGCTTCCCGCGAGTCGAGGCCATCATTGCGCTCCGCCGACAGAGCGAAATCGATCATCATGATGGCGTTCTTCTTGACGATGCCGATCAACAACAGCACGCCGATCAAAGCAAGCAATGTGAAATCCGTCTTCGTCACGAGCAGCGCGAACACGGCGCCCACACCCGCGGAGGGCAGCGTGGAAAGGATCGTGAGTGGGTGGACGTAGCTCTCATAAAGCACGCCCAGCACGATATAGACCGCGACGATGGCGGCGAGAATCAACAGCGGCTCGTTGGCGAGAGACTTCTGGAAGACCTGTGCGGTTCCGGCAAATCCACCGTGGATCGAAACCGGCACGTGAATCGCGCTCATTGTTCTTTGAATTGCGGCGACCGCGGTTCCGAGGGATTCGCCTTGCGGCAGATTGAAAGAGAACGTCGTCGCGACGAACGGTCCCTGGTGGTTGACTGCGAGCGGCGTCGTGCCCGGCCCGAAATGGCTGAAGGCGGCGAGCGGCACCATGGTTTCCTGGGACGTGCTCACCGATGCGCCCGTTGAGGCTGAGCCCCGTCCGCTATTGGCGAGCGCGTTGAGCGCCTGATTGCGAACGGTGTCCGATGCGACCGCAGCTGCCGTTGCCGCCGTCGCCGTCGAGACAATGGTGGTGCCGGCCACGGCGCCGGTCGATTGCGTGCCGCTCGGCGTGCCGCCCGAGGTGCTGACATAGATGTCCTTCAGCGTGTCGGGACTTTGCCAGAATTGGGGCGCAACACCCATTACGACGTAATACTGATTGAGTTCGTTATAGATCGTCGAAACCTGGCGCTGGCCGAATGCGTCATAGAGCGTGTTGTCAATCTGCGTCGTGTTGATTCCAAGGCGCGCCGCAGTCGCGCGGTCGATCGACAGTTCCACTTCGAGGCCTCTTGCCTGCTGATCGGAGTTCACGTCTTCGAGTTCGGAAACGTCCTGGAGCGCGGCGGTGATCTTCGGCAGCCATTCGTTCAGTTCGTCGAGCGTATCGGCTTGCAAGGTGTATTGATATTGCGCGTTGCTTTGACGGCCGCCGGTGCGGATGTCCTGCGCGCCCTGAAGAAAGAGTCTTGCGCCTTCGAGCGTGGCGAGTTTGGTGCGCAGCCGGGCGATCACCTGATCGGTGGTGACGTCGCGCTGATTTTCGGGCACCAGTTGCACGAAGACGGAGCCCGTATTCGTCGCGCCGCCGCGGGGGCCGCCGCCGCCCACTCCCGTGAAGCCCGTGACGTTCTGGATCGCGGGATCTTTCGCAATGGTCGTGACGAATTGCGTGAATTTCTTTTCCATCGACTGGAACGAAATACTCTGGTCGGCCTGGATGCTGCCGAACAATTCGCCGGTATCCTCGCTGGGGAAAAAGCCCTTGGGCACGATGATATAGAGATAGAAATTCAGGACGATGGTCACCGCCAGGATGATCATGATCAGGCCCGGATTGTCGAGCGACCAGACAAGCGTGCGATCGTAAAAATTGCGTGCGGCGTCGAAGGCACGTTCGGCAGCGCGCATCACTCGCCCCTGCGGCCGCTGCTCCCGATTGGACGCGAGGAACCGGCACATCATGGGCGTCGTCGTCAGCGATACGACAAGTGAAATGATGATCGCGAAGGACAAGGTCATCGCGAATTCGAAAAAGAATTCGCCGACCAGGCCGCCCATCAGAAGAATGGGAAGAAACACCGCGATCAGCGAAAGGCTCATCGAAAGCACCGTGAAGCCCACCTCTCGGGCTCCCAGCAGAACGGCTTCCATGCGCTCCATGCCGGACTCGATATGGCGCGAAATGTTTTCGAGCACGACGATCGCATCGTCGACGACGAAACCGGAAGCCACGGTCAGCGCCATCAACGACAGATTGTCGAGCGAAAAATTCGCCACATACATCAAGGCGAATGTGCCGATCAGCGAAAGCGGCACCGCGACGCTGGGGATCAACGCCGCGCGTCCGTTTCTCAGGAACAGAAAAACCACCATCACGACGAGCACGATCGACAGGAGCATCGTGCGTTCGACGTCGCGCAAGGACTGGCGAATGGCGCCCGTGCGGTCGTTGGCGACGATCACCTGGATTGCCGGTGGCAACGCGGCCTGGAGTTCCGGCAATTCCGCCTTCGCCCGATCGACCGTGTCGATGATGTTGGCGCCGGGCTGGCGATAGAGAATCACGAGCACGGCGGGCTTGCCGTTGGTCAGGCCGATGTTGCGCACGTCCTCCACGCCGTCCGTCACGTTGGCGATATCGGAGAGTTTCACGGCGGCATTGTTGCGATAGGCGACGATCAACGACTGGAACTGGGCGGCGGTCGTCGCCTGATCGTTGGTGGCGACCTGAAAGCGCAAATTTCCCTGATCGAGCGAACCTTTGGGTGCGTCAGCATTCGCAGCGGATAAGGCGGCGCGAACGTCTTCCAGGCCGATGCCGTACTGGAACAGCGCGAGCGGATTGAGATCGATGCGAACCGCAGGCAGGGAGCTGCCGCCGATCTGCACTTGACCGACACCGGCCACCTGGCTCAGTTTTTGTTGCAGGATGGTGGAAGCCAGATCGTAGATTTGCCCGGTCGACAGGGAATCGGACGTTAAAGCGAGAATCAGGATAGGGGCATCCGCGGGATTGATCTTGCGGTAGGTGGGGTTGGACTTGAGCGACGTCGGCAAATCGGCCCGCGCCGCGTTGATCGCGGCCTCCACGTCGCGCGCCGCGCCGTCGATATTGCGGTCGAGTCCGAATTGCAGTGTGACGCGTGTCGAACCCACGGAGCTCGACGATGTCATCTCGTCCACATCGGCGATCGTGCCCAGGTGGCGCTCGAGCGGAGTTGCCACCGTCGTGGCCATGGTTTCGGGGCTCGCGCCGGCCATGGAGGCCTGCACCGAAATCGTCGGCAGATCGACATTCGGCATCGGCGAAACCGGAAGAAGGAAGACCGCCACCAGGCCGGCCATGATCAATCCGGCCGTCAGCAAGGTCGTTGCGACCGGCCGGGCGATGAACGGTGCGGAAATATTCATGGCGCGATGCGTTGCGCGCCGTCGGGAGGCACGGCTGTCCTGGTGCGGCCAAACCGATGGGCGAGCCTGTCGAAATACAGATAGATGACGGGCGTGGTGAACAAGGTCAGCAATTGGCTGACCAGCAGGCCACCCACAATGGCCACACCAAGCGGACGGCGGAGTTCCGAGCCGGTGCCGTTGCCGAGCATCAGGGGCAATGCGGCGAAGAGCGCGGCAACGGTCGTCATCAGAATGGGCCTAAAGCGCAGCAGGCACGCCTGAAAGATGGCGTCGCGGGGCGACTTGCCCTCCTGTCGCTCCGCAACGAGGGCGAAGTCGATCATCATGATCGCATTTTTCTTCACGATGCCGATCAGAAGCACGATTCCAATGATGGAGACGATGTCCAGATCCTCGCCCGCGATCATCAAGGCCAGCAACGCACCGACGCCCGCCGAGGGGAGCGTCGAAAGAATCGTTATCGGGTGGATGAAGCTCTCATACAGCACCCCAAGCACGATATAGACGGTAATGATCGCGGCCAGGATGAGCAGCAACTCGTTGCCGAGCGCCGATTGGAAGGCGAGCGCCGCGCCTTCGAAATCCGTGTTCAAGCTCGCGGGCAGGCCGATATCCTGTTCCGCCTGCGTCACCGCGTCGACGGCGGCGCCCAGCGATTCATTCGGCGCCACATCGAACGAAATCGACGCCGACGGAAATTGACTGAGATGGTCCTGTTCGAGCGGCACTGGAGTTTGGACCGTTCTGGCGATCGCGCTGAGCGGCACTTGTCCCCCCGCTGCGGACGGCAAATAAATGGCCCCCAGCGAAGCGACCGATGCCTGGAGCGAGGGGCTCGTTTCGAGGATGACCCGATACTGGTTCGACTGCGTGAAGATTGTCGAGATGATGCGCTGACCGAAGGCGTCGTAAAGCGCGTTGTCGATGGTCGCGGCCGTGATGCCGAAGCGGGCGGCCGTGTCGCGATCGATCACGATTGTGGCCGAAAGGCCCTTGTCCAGATAATTGGTCGAGACGTTCCGCAGTTCGGACGATTGCTTGAGCTGGGCAACCAGCTTGGGCACCCATGTGTCGAGCAGGGGGCCCGTCGCGGCCTGCAGCACGAATTGATATTGGGCCCGGCTTACCGTGGAATCGATCGTCAGGTCCTGTACCGGCTGCAGATAAAGCGAAATGCCCGTCACGGTATCGGCTTCGCGCCCCAAATCGGCAATCACGCTGCTGACGTTCTCCGCGCGTTGGTCTTTCGGCACGAGGTTGATCAGCAGGCGGCCGCTGTTCAGGGTGTTGTTGGTTCCGTCTACGCCGATGAATGACGACACGCTCTCGACATTGGGGTCTTTCAGGATCGCGTCCGCGAGCGCGCGCTGGTGCTCGGCCATGGCGGCGAAAGAGACCGTCGGTCCGGCCTGGGTGATACCTTGCACGAGGCCTGTGTCCTGCAACGGAAAGAAGCCCTTCGGAATGACGATGTAGAGCAGCACGGTCAGCGCCAGCGTACCGACAGCGACCAGAAGCGTCAGAGGTTGGTGCGCGAGCACCCAGTTCAGCAGGCGGCCATATTCGGAGATGACGCGATCGAACAGTTCCTGCGATTTGCGGGCGATCGGGCCTTGCGTTTCCATGTGGCGATGACGCAGGAGCTTGGCGCAGAGCATCGGCACCAGGGTCAACGACACCACCGCAGAAATGAGGATGGTCACTGCGAGCGTCACCGCGAATTCGCGAAACAGCCTTCCGACAACCTCGCTCATGAACAGGAGTGGTATCAACACCGCGATCAGCGAAACGGTCAGCGATACGATGGTGAAGCCGATTTCGCCCGCGCCTTTGAGCGCCGCCTGAAGCGGCGTCTCGCCCGCTTCGAGATAGCGGGAAATATTCTCGATCATGACGATGGCGTCGTCCACCACGAAACCGGCCGCAATCGTAAGCGCCATCAGGGAAAGATTGTTGAGGCTGAACCCAAGCAGATACATGATCGCGAACGTGCCGACGATCGATAGCGGCACGGACAAGCTCGGAATCACGGTCGCGGGCACGTTGCGCAGGAACAGGAAGATCACGAGCACGACAAGCACGACCGCGAGTCCGAGCTCGAACTCGACATCCGTCACCGAAGCGCGAATCGTGTTCGTGCGGTCGGTGAGGATGGTCACGTTGACGCCTGCGGGAAGCCCCGCCTCGATCTGCGGCAGCATGGCTTTGATGCTGTCCACCACCGCGATGACGTTGGCGCCAGGTTGACGCTGGATATTCAGAAGGATGGCCGGCGTCGTGTTCATCCAGCTCGAAAGCGTCGTGTTCTCCGCACCCTGGACGACGGTCGCCACGTCCGAGAGGTAGACGGGCGCGCCATTCTTGTACGCGACGACAATTCTCTTGTAGTCGTCTGCGCTTTGAATCTGGTCGTTGGCATTGATCGTGTAGGAGCGCGTCGCGCCGTCGAAGCTGCCTTTCGGCGCATCCGTATTGGCGTTGGAGATCGTCGTTCTGAGGTCGTCGATATTGAGGCCGTAGGCCGCGAGCGCCTGAAGGTTGGCCTGGATACGAACGGCCGGACGCTGCCCGCCATTGATCGAGACGAGACCTACGCCTTCAAGTTGGGAGATCTTCTGAGCGATGCGTGTCTCGGCCAGGTCTTCGATCTGGATCAAAGGCAGTGTGTTGCCGGAGATCGCCAATGTGAGGACCGGCGCGTCCGCCGGGTTCACTTTCGCGTAGACCGGCGGCGCGGGCAGGGTTTGCGGCAACAGGCTTTGGGCCGCATTGATGGACGCCTGCACTTCCTGTTCGGCGATGTCCGGACTGATGCTGAGATCGAACTGCAGCGTGACCACGGATGCGCCGCCGGAGCTGATCGACGTCATTTCCTTGAGGCCCGGCATTTCGCCCAATTGGCGCTCGAGCGGTGCGGTGACGGACGTCGCCATCACATCGGGGCTGGCGCCGGGCAGGAATGTCTGGATTTGAATGGTGGGATAATCGACCTCGGGCAGCGCCGAGAGCGGCAGGTAGCCAAAGCCGACAATGCCGACGAGCATGATCGCGATCATCAGGAGAGATGTCGCGACCGGCCGAAGGATAAAAGGTTGTGACGGGTTCATCGCGCCGTGATCACGCGCCGGTGCCCGCACTCACGGCCCACCGCCCGAGCCGCTGCCGCTCTGGCTGCCGTCTTGATGGTGGTGATGATGTCCGTGACCGTTCTTGCCGTTCCAGTGGTGCCCGCTCGCATTCTGGCCCGACGTTCCCGTTTGGTCCGTGGTCTGGGCGGGCGGCTTGGCGCCCGGTAGCAGCACCGTCGAACCGTCGCGCAGCCGGTCCGCGCCATCGACGACGACTTTTTCGCCGGGATCGAGGCCGCTTTGGATGGCAACCTTGTTGCCGTCCGTGGGACCCAGCGTCACGGTACGCATGCTGACGGTGCTGTCGCGATTGATGACAAAGACATATGAACCCGATGCGCCGCGCTGTATGGCCGCGACCGGCACCGTCGTCTGGTTGTGCAGCGTGCTGACCAGCAAACGGATGTTGACGAATTGCTGCGGAAACAGTTCGTTGCGCGAATTGTCGAACATCGCGCGCAGCTTGACGGTTCCTGTCGTCGGGTCGATCTGGTTGTCGACAACGGCCAGCGTACCCGTCGCGAGTTTTGTCGTTTGGGCTCGGTCATAGGCTTCCGCGCTGAGCGTAGCGCCTTTTCCGACCTGACCCATAATGTCGTTGACGCTGTCCTCCGGAACATTGAAGAGAACCGACATCGGTTGCAGTTGGGTGACGACAACGATTTCGGACGCACCGCCTGCCTGCACCAGATTGCCGACATCGACTTGCCGAATGCCTACGCGTCCGGCGACAGGCGAAGTGATCTTGCAATAAATGAGATTGACCTGCGCCGCCTTGACCGCGGCCTGATCCGCAACGACGGTGCCCGTGTCGGTACGCACGAGTGCGACTTGCGTCGCGTAGACCTGTTCCGCGACCGCTTTTTCCCTGTTGAGCGCCTCATAGCGCGCGAGATCGACCTTGGCGTTGGCGAGCGTGGCCTCGTCGCGTTGGAGTTGACCCTTGGCCTGGTCAAGTGCGGCCAGGTAGGGGCGGGGATCGATTTCGGCCAGGACATCGCCGGCCTTGACCATCTGTCCTTCCTGAAAATCGATCTTCATGAGTTGCCCGGTCAGTTCCGGATGCACGGTCACGGTCGCCAGCGGCGTGACAGTTCCCAGCGCATCGAGCGTGATGTTCACATCGCCGCTCGTCACCTGTCCGACACCGACCGGCATGGGTCCATTGCCGAAGCGCGAAATGTTGGCCTGGGAGTTCGTGGCCGGCCGTATCGCCCAAACGACGAGTATCAGGAGGAGCAGCCCCAGCAGGAACCACACGGTCTTCTGGCCGCCGGGAACATGCGTGGCGCTCCAACGGCGAGCTCGATCGGTATAGTCCCCCACGGCGGCCGCGGCAGCACTGACAGGGCTCTTTTCGACGTGCGGATCGCTCATCTTGTCTCTCGTTAGGCAGGAGCCCTGGCAGCCCTCGGGTGAGGAGATTAGCCCTTCAAGCGGGCTGGTCGCCCGGCGCTGGCTTGGACTACCTGTGGCTCATTATCAAACAGAGAGCGAGGAAATTTGTCGAAATTGTCGCGATCGGCCAGTGTTAACCCGAGTTTACCCGCCCGGCGTCGATTTTCCCAAAAATAGTGCCATTCAAGGGACTTACCGTTCAAGGGACTTACCGAATAAAGTGCGGACCAAGTTTGGGCGGAGCGATAGGTGGGTTGGGGCGTTGATCTCGCGGCGCGGACCACGGGAGTGGCAATCGCGCGGTCGTTCGCGACGCGAACTTCGATGCGCGCCATCCTGGCAGGTTTCTGTCTGTTTATGGGCTCACCCTCGGATTCCTTCGCGCAGCGCATCCCGATCCCTTCCACGGCGGCGCCCGGCGTGGTCGAGCGCAGCATGCCCCTCCAGCCGGTCCCCGGTTCGAATAGCCAGGGTGTTCAGGTGCCGAACGTCCCGCCGACCAAAGCCCCCGCCGGCGCCGAAAGCATTCTTTTCAACGTCACCGAGATCCAGATCGTCGGTGCGACAGCCCTCAGCCAGGAGCAGTTGGCGGACACCTATAGTGACCTGATCGGCCAGCGGGTCAGTCTCTCCGAACTTTACGGGGTCGCCAACGCGATCACCGCCAAATACGCCGCGGCAGGCTATGCCCTTTGCTTTGCGCTCGTTCCCGCGCAACAGATCAAGGACGGCGTCGTCCGCATCCAGGTTGTCGAAGGATTCGTCGCGCGTATCGTGCTTGAGAACAATCATCCGCTCATTCCGCCCGCCGCTGCCGCTTATGGTTGGAGACTTCTTCATTCGCGCCCGTTGCGGACGGCGGATCTTGAGCGCTATCTGCTGCTGGCGAACGACATTCCCGGCTATACGGTCAAAGCGGTGTTCGACCGGCTTCCGGACCGCAATGCCGAGCCCGGTGCGACGCGATTGATTCTACGTGTCGAGAGGCGGGTCGCCGACGCCACGATTACGGCCGACAATCGAGGTTCGCGCTCGCTCGGCTCGTATCGCGGTGATGCGTTTGTGTCGCTGCGCTCGATTTTCGGGCTTGGCGAAGAGTTTCAGTTTCACACACTGCAGTCGGTCCAGCCCGGGTTGCTCGACTATTATTCGGGCCTGATGTCTCTCCCGGTCGATGGAGAAGGAACGCGCGTGACGGACTCCATTTCCTATTCGAACACGCTTCCGACCATCGCGGCTCTCGGAGCGGGCAACTTCCGCGGCACGACGTGGATCGCGAGCACCAGCGTCGAGCACCCGCTGGAACGTTCCCGAGCCGATAGCTGGTGGATCTCAGCCGGCTTCACCTTCAAATATCTTGACGGCGACATCCTGGACGTTCCCGATTCGGAAGACCGCATCTATATCGCAAATGTTGCAACGACGTTTTTGGTCAATGGAGACACCAGCACAAGCTATTTGCATTTTGCGGTCAATCAAGGTCTGCCCATTTTCGATGCGACAACGTCAACCTCACCGCTCCGAAGTCGGTCCAGCGGCAGCGGCGTTTATACCAGCGTCGTGCTCGATCTGGCGCGACGGCAGGACATCTGGGGACCATTCGACACGCTGACAAGCTTCAATGGACAGTGGGCGTCGCGCGGGTTGCTCGCATCCGAGCAATGCGGTTATGGCGGTGCCCTTTATGGCCGGGCGTTCGACGACAGCGAGCTCGTGGGCGACGAATGTGTCATGGGTTCGACAGAGCTGCGCTTTTCGCCGCTGGCGCTGTTGGATCGCCCGCCGAAATTTTTGCCGCTTTTCCAGATTTACGGCTTCTACGACGCGGGCATCGTCTGGGAGCGGGGAGCGATCCTGCCCGGCGAAGAACAAAGCGAGGTCGGACAATCTTGCGGCGGCGGCCTGAGATTCGGACTGTCGATGGGGCTTTCCGGGTATGTCGAATATGCACAGCCGATCACGCATGACGTGGCCGACGGGGGCTCGCGGCGCGGTCGCGTATTCGCGTCCCTCAAGGAGGATTTGTGAGAGCCCTGCGGAGTGGCGGATGCGCCGCCGATCCGGGTTCGGCGCCGTCGTTGAAAATTCGTCGCCTTTTCGATCATCTGGCTTGAACCGGTCCCGAGTTATCGATGCGTATTCTCGTTCTCAGCGATAATTTTGTTCCCGAACAGAATGCGCCGGCGTTGCGCACGTTCGAGCATTGCCGTCGCTGGGTGCAACAGGGCGCATCGGTCACGGTCGTCACCACTGTTCCGAATTTCCCCACCGGCATCATTCAGGCGCCGTACCGCAATCGTCTTCGCCAACGCGAAATTATCGACGGTGTCGAAATCGTGCGCGTGTGGTCGTTTCTCGCGCCCAACAAGGGTGTGGCGTTCCGTGCATTGGATTTCCTCAGCTTCGCGATCGACGCATTCATCGCGGGACTCTTCGAGAAAGCAGACGTGATTTTGGCGACGTCGCCGCAACTGCTGACCGGGCTCGCGGGGCATCTCCTCGCGCGCGCCAAGGCCACCCCCTGGGTGTTCGAGGTGCGCGATCTTTGGCCCGATTCGATCGTTGCCGTCGGCGCTCTCAAGGATGGCACAATCATCCGCTTGCTGCGAAAGTTGGAGCGCAGCCTCTACAAGAGCGCGGCACGGATCGTGACGATTTCCGAACCGATGCGGGGATTGATCGCCGCGAAAGGCGTTCCTGCCGAAAAGATTTGTGTCGTATCCAACGGAGCGGACGCGGCTCGCGTGACAGGCGGCGAAAGACGCGAACAGCTTGCCGCGCAATGGAATCTGCGTGGAAAATTCGTGGTGGGCTATGTCGGCACACACGGATTGGCGCAAGGCCTCGATGTCATCGTTTCCGCGGCGGAAATCCTGCGCGACACGGATATTCATTTCCTGTTTGTAGGCGAAGGCGTGCGTCGACCGGAACTGGAGGCGTCGGCTCGGCGGTCCGGCCTTGAGAACACGACGTTCCTGGGTCAGGTCTCCGCGGCCGAGGCAATCGACTATCTGGTGCTCAGCGACGTCGTCGTAGTGCCGTTGATGAAATCGGCAATGTTCGATGTTGCGTTGCCATCTAAAGTTTCCGAGTCCGCGGCCGTTGGGCGGCCGATGATTGTGAGCGCATATGGGCACGCGGCCGACGTCGTGCTGCATTACGACGCGGGAGTTGTCGTCGACCCCGGCGATTCCAAGCAACTCGCTGCCGCAATAGTGCGATTGCGTGACGATCCGGCCCTACGGACTCGCCTGCGCGCGGGATGCAAGAAGCTCGCGCGCGATTACACCCGCGAGCGTCTCGCAGATCTGATGCTTGCCGAAATTCAGAAGGTTGTGGTTTCGCCCACGAAAGATTGAAAGTCCCAAGGCCCGGTCTCGCGATTGCCGCGCATCAACATTGACGTTGCCCACACGACCGTGGCTTTCTCGCGTCCCGATTGACGGCGGAGTGGCGCACGAAATGCGCAAATTGGCATTGGCGATATTGCTGATTGGCACCGTCGGCTGCGCGACGCAGCAGCCATACAGGGACGCGACGAACCGGGGGCGATCCGTCACGGACATGCAGATCGATGGAGCGATCTGCCAGACGGTATTGCCAGGCCCGCCTGCCGCAAAGTCGCCGCCGCTTTGCCCGGCTTGCGCAGCCGTCGATTCCATCTCGACAAGCATCAAGCGGCAACGTGTTTTCGACAATTGCATGAAATCTCACGGATGGGAGGCCGCGCGCTAGGCTATCGCGACAAGCGCGATCGGATACGGATACCCAAATCTGTGGGCGACGATTATTCGCCTTTGGCGACAACCGCGAGAGAAGCCGCCGCCAGCGCCAGCTGGCTGAAGATTTGCGTCACGCTCTGCAGAAACACCATGGTGTTGAACGGAGCCGGATTCGGCGGCACCACAATCGTTGCGCCAGGCGGAATCGGCTGGCTGTTCATGAACGAGAACAGTCCTCCCGACGCAGGTCGCGCGGATCCATCGGGCATAATGATGAAAGTCTCGCTGCTTTCTGCGGCGTCGTTGGTTCCGCCTGCCAGTTCGAGATAATCGTCCACGCTCATGTCCGGCTTATATTGAAATGCGCCGGGGTTGAGAACTTCCCCGCTCACGGCCACGGTCGAGGGCCGCTTGGGGATATAGACGAAATCTCCGGGTTCGAGGGTCAAGTCCAAATCGGGTTTCACGCCGAGGATGGCAGGATCGGCCGTAACGGTGATTCGGCCCAGCGCCGGTTGCTTCTGAAGCGTTTGCACCAACGCTTGCAGATACGTCATGGCCGTGGCGTTGACGTTGGGATTGGTGGTCTGGGCGGCGATGCCGGCTTGAAGCTCGCTCGCTTCGCGCGCGTTTCCTTCGGATTCCGAAACGGCCGCGCTGACGCGGGTGAATACGGCGCCATAGGGATAGGCCTCATTGGTGAGGCCGCCGGCGCGTTCGAGGACGGAGGAAAGCCGTTCGCCGCGCGTGATATCGAAGGTACCGGGATAGCGCACCTGGCCCGCAATGGTAATGAAGCCGCTGTCGATATCGGAAAACACCTGGCGCACACGCACCGCGTCGAGAGGGTGCAGCGACACTTTCTCGAAATCGGTGGCATTTCCCTTATAGGCGGTACGTACGGTCTTCGATGTGCCGGACGACACATCAATGTCCGTCGACGTCACTTCGACCCATGACAAATCGGCACTGCGTTGCACGCCGCCGGCCGCATCGAGCATACCTTCGAGAGATGTTCCGCCCTCGGCAAGATACGGACCGGGATCGCGCACGGCTCCTGAAACGAAGACGAGATAATCGCTATCGAGATAGAGCAGCGACGCCGGTGTGATGTCGAGCTGTGTGGCAATATCGATCGGCGACGTGTCTGCCGGAGGTGCGCCGAGGCCTGTGTTGGAGGTTAGGCCGTTACTCTGTACCTGGGCGCCCGAGGCCGCGAACTGGGCCTGCGAGGCTGCACTCTGAGCTTGCAGGATGGGGTTCAACGCTGCCGGGGTGCCGTTCACGGCCGCCTGCAAACGCGGATCGACACCGGTCAACTGCGGAGGTGTCGGCGACAGCGCCGGACCCGAAGGTTGAGGCTGGGCCCCGGACACGTTTGAGCCAGGCGCCGTGCCGCTCGACGTGGTGCTGGAAGTGGGTACCGCACCCGTGCCGGCGGTCGGCAACGCGCTGGCCGAAATCTGAGATTGCACTTGATTCGCGATTTGGTTGGCGCTCATGCCTGAGGACGCCATCTGCGCAAGTTGGGAACCGCTCAGGATTGGCGGCGCGGGCGCTGCGGGAGTTGTCGAGTTGGTCGCAGACCCGGACGTGCTGCCGGACGAGGTGGTGCCAGTAGGTGCTGCCGCCGGATTGGGCACAAGTCCCGCTTGCGCGGGCATACTGAGATTGATGGCGCTCAGGCTCTGCGCGGTCGCGGTCAAAACCGACGGCGGAACGTTGGCATATTGCTCCACATTCTGGAGTTGGGCGTAAGCAGCCGCTGCCAGCGACTGTACCTGGGCGGTCGTGAACACATAAACGATATCGTCGCTCGCAAGTTTTTTGTCCTCGACGCCTTCGAATACGCGTTTGAGTGAAAAGGCCTCGGGCTTCCGGAAATTGGAGCGGGGATCGCGGTGCACGATAATGCCGTATTGCGTATAGGCGTCGCTGGTGAGTTCGCCGTCATCGCGGAACAGACGCGACAGAGTCGCCGCATCATTGAGCGCCCGCGTGCCGGGCAGTTGGACGGCGCCTACCAGGGTCACGCGCCCGATCGCGGCGGCCTCAACCTGGTCGGCGGAAAGAATTTCTCCGTTCTGCACAATGCCGTCGTTGCCAAGCGCGATCAGCTCCGTGCGGCCGCTCGCGAGCAGACCGATTTTCGACAATCGCATCTTCCCGCCGATTTCTACGCCGCCTGCAAGACGGACAAGCGCCTGACCGTCGATGGATTTGCTTCCGGCAGGCAATTCGTAAATACCGGCGCGCTTGACCAGGCCGATAACGGCCACCGTTGGCCCAAGGGGCGGAACAATGATGCGATCGCCTTCGGTCACATTGCCGAGCGAAGCGGAATTGCCGCGACCGATGACGGCATAAAGGTCGATGCGGCGACGCACGCCGCCGCGTTCCAAAATCACATTGCGCAAGCTGCCGGTTTTTCGAATGCCGCCTGAGAGCAAAACGGCATCGAGCGGCGTGTTCAGACCGCTCAAGGTGCGTAGCCCTGGTGCATACACTTCGCCGGTCACCAGCACGGAAATCTGACGGCTGCCCGCCAGCGAGATATAGGAGCGCGTTTGAAGCGCGTCGTGGGCGATCTGATCGGCCAAATCCGCGCGCACCTCGCCGAAGGTGCGGCCCGCCGCCATGACCGGTTGATAGTTCGGAACGATGATCCGCCCATCGCGATCGACGGGCACGACGTAGGAACTCATGTCATGGCCGCGCAACACGACGGAAATCTGATCGCCCGGTCCCAAAACGTATGAATCTTGGACATTGCCGACTTGGGTGACCGTGACCTGGGTCCCGACGCCGAAGGTGTCGTAGCCGAATTGTTGCAGCGGTTGACCGGCCCGTTGCGAATAGAGCATCTCCAGGCGGGAGGGCGGCGGGAACATGGCCGCGGCCGGCGTAAAGGTCTGGGTGACCGGCATCACATTGGCAGGCACCGGCACTGGCGCCGGCGGTGAAACCGAGGTCGTGGAGGTGGTGCTGGGCGCTCCGAGACCGCTCAGAACGGATTGAATCGTCGAAGATGTCTGCGCCTCCGCCGGGCTAAGCGTGAACAGCGCCGCGCAACCCAGAACGCACGCCATGGCCGCGGCGGCGCAAGCCCAAATCCTAGAAAACGGCATGAGCTGTCTTTTCCGCCCGATGGGGCAGCCCCTTTTGTCGACCGAACCCTTTGCCCCATTTTTACGCTTGTCGTCTAGGCCCGTGCAAGTTGAAAGGCATATAGGCGGTCTTTACGAATCGCCATTGACGGGAGCGCAGCGCGTTCGATCGTTTCGGCAGGCAGGGTGAGGCGCACTTGCATCGGTTAGTCCCGTGAGGTCGTCGAACTCGGCGATATCGTCAGGCGGGACATCGTCCGCGGCGGAGTGGATCGACATGGACAAAGTATGGATGGGGGCCAACGCGAAGCGATTGAGGTGCGCCCTGTCCGCCGGGAAGCTATCGTGTTTCAGGTGTTCACTAGGCGCGTGCAAATTGCGAGCATCTATAGTTTAGTGTCGCGAAGCTTTGGGCTGTGGGGCGTTCTCAGCCATCTCCATGGATGAGTGACGCGCTGGCCGCGCCATGTCGGGGTGTATGCTTTTGGTACAGCTTCATCGACGCAAAGGCGGGCCTCGCGCTTGGTTGCTTGCCGCGGCGGCTGCGGCGGCATGGTCGCAAGGGCCTGCGGTTGCCCAAACCTATACCTATGTCGATGAGCCCTTCTTGCCGACGGCGTCGAATTACGGCGGTGTTGGTCTGCTCGACATGCGCAATGCGCGCTTTATGCCCGACGGCTATCTTTCCATCACAGGGTCGGTGAGGCAGCCGGACGATCGCATCGCGTTGACGTTCCAGGCTTTGCCGTGGCTTGAAGCCACGTTCCGATACACGATCAATTACGCGTTGGCGCCACTCGATCAGCGGGCGCTCTACGACCGCAGCTTCGATCTCAAATTCAGACTGTTCACCGAAACCGAATATACCCCGCAGATTGCCCTCGGATTTCAGGACGTCATCGGAACGGGCGTTTATTCCGCCGAGTATTTGGTCGCGTCGAAATATGTCGGCCCATTCGATTTCACGGCTGGCCTGGGGTGGGGTCGGCTTGCATCGCGACCTGCCTTTTCCAATCCCTTCGGGCTTCTCGACGCGGCGTTCTATTACCGGCCTTCATTTTCCGGCGAAGGTGGAGCGCCCACCCTCGATTATTTCCGCGGTCCGAACGTGGGCGTGTTCGGCGGCATCGAATATCAGACCCCCATTCCAAAACTCACGCTCAAGCTCGAATATTCGAGCGACGCCTACACCGAAGAAAGCGAGCGCCAGAATACCAACTACGCCAAGATCCCGCTGAATGTGGGACTGTCGTATCGCTTCTGGTCCAACGTCGATGTCGGCGTGGCGTTCATGGGCGGACGAGAGCTGGATATCAATGCCTCCATGGCGTTGGATCCTTCCAAACCGAATTTTCCATGGCAAATCGACGAGGCGCCGCCATTCACGGCGCGTACCGGCGCCGATGCAGCCGCCGCACAGACGGAGATCGACATTACGACGGGCGGACCGACTCCGAACCTGCGCGCCAATGCGAATGTCAGCTCGCCATCCGGCCAAATCACCAGCCCGATTGTTGGATCGGTTGAGACACCGGGTGCGAGTTCCCCGCCGACGGCTCAGCCGGGTGACGAGCCATGGCGCGTACATTTCGTCGATCTGACGGTACCGGAACCTGCGCCGGACGCGCGCCCCGCGGATCCGGCGATGTCGAGTGCCGCGGTCAACGACCAGGATATCGGCCGCCTCTTGCACGATGCCGGGTTGCACGTCACCGACGGTTGGGTCAACGGGCGCACGCTGGTGGTTCAGATCGACGATGGGCCCAAAGCCAAACCCAGTTCCGTTTGCGAGGCCCTGTCGGCCCAGGAACGATCGCCCGCCGGCGTGCGCGAAGTTGCGTTCGTCGGACCTGATTGGAATCCCATCAAATTTTGCGACAACAGCGAGCCGCAAGTCCACGCCCAACCAGTCGCCGCCCGCGTCGATTCATTCCTGACGGTGTCGCGGCCCGATTTGCTTCGGAAATTGCGCGCGGCCGTCGAGTCGCAACATTTGATTGTGGAAGGAATCGCTCTCAACGGAACGCTCCTCGATGTCGAAATCGAGAACGTGCGCTATCTCCGGGATGCGGATGCGATCAGCCGGACTTTGCGCGCGCTTTCCGCGGTTGCTCCTGCGGATATCACGGCATTTCGAATCACGACCAGCATCTACCAGATGCCGCTGACGACGGTCACGATTTCGCGGACGGAGATCGACGCTCTTGGCAATCTCACGGCAACACCGGCGGAAATCTGGTCTTCAAGCGTGATCGTGGATGCGAAGCCTTCCACCGATTTGGGCGAAGGACGGGCCTTTCCAAGATTTTCGTGGTCGCTCTTTCCTTCGGTTCAAGACGAGCTATTCGATCCCAATAATCCCACTTATGTCGGATTTGGTATATCCGGCAGTACGCATATGGAGCTATTGCCGGGCCTCGTCCTCGACGACGAGGCGACTTACGATGTCTGGAACGACTTCGGCAGCATCACGCGAACGAGCAACAGCCTGTTGCCCCATGTGCGCAGCGATGCGGAATTGTATTTGAAATATGGCGCCACGGGAATCAACGACATCATACTGTCGTATTACGCAAAGCTCGCCCCGGACGTATATGCGCGTGCGAGCGCGGGTTATCTCGAAACCATGTTCGGCGGCGGCGGTGGTGAAGTACTCTATCGTCCGTTCGGCTCGCGTTGGGCGGTCGGCGTCGATATGTGGCAAGTGTATCAGCGCAACTTCGACGATCTCTTCGGTTTCCAGAAATACAATGTGGCTACCGGCCATCTGTCGCTCTATTGGGAGACGCCCTGGAACGACGTCACCGCGGTCTTGCGCGCCGGCCGCTATCTGGCCGGTGACTATGGCGGTACCTTCGAGCTCTACAGACGCTTCGACACCGGAGTGCTGATCGGCGGCTGGTTCACATTGACCAACGTGCCCTTCAGCGAGTTCGGGGAAGGCAGCTTCGACAAGGGTATTCGCATTGTGATTCCCCTGGAGTGGGCTTTGCCGATTGGAACGACCACGACTTACGAGTTGGATTTGAGGCCGCTTGAGCGCGACGGCGGCCAAGAGCTCGATGGCGATGCAACTCTGTTCGATATGACGCAAACTTCGAGCGAGGGCGACCTGCAGCGGCAGTGGCCGAGTGTGTTCAAATGATGCGCCACGCGGGGATCATCGCCGGGGTTGTTGCGCTTGCGACCACGCTGACGGCGTGTGGTGCGGTCGAAGGCGATTCCGACATTTTGAGATTGGGAGATGTCCTGCTTCAGCAATACGGCTTTTCCGGAGGGGGCGATTCCATTTCCCGCGAAAAGGCCGCATCCGTTCCCTATGCGTCGATGGGGGCGCGATTGGGTTCGGGTGCCGAAGCTCTGCTCGTCCTGGCGACATCTTCGGGCGACAATCTGAACTGGCAGGCTGGGACACATGTGGCGATCTCCACCCGCGACGGGCGCATCATTCGCACCGCCGGCCTGGAGCACAATCTCGACGGATTCCAGGGTCCGATCGCGGATTCGCCCTCGATGCCTCCTGAACACGGTGGCCCGTACCATTTTCTGTACGATATGGTGGACATGGGAAAATACGGCGTCTTCGTGCGTTGCACGCGACATGATGTCGGCGAAGAGCAGGTCGAAATCATCGGCGTGGCGCACGATACAAGGCACATCGTTGAAAACTGCAAGGCGAAGCAATTGGACTGGCGATTCAGCAACGATTTCTGGCAGGATGCAGCGACCGGCTTCGTCTGGAAGAGCGTGCAAAACTTCCGGCCGGACATGGACGCGCTGACGCTGGAGACATTGCGCCCCGCAAGCTAGCTTGTGCCTTTTTCGGGCAAATGCGATTCGGCTCGGGCTTTTTTCGAGGCTGAAATGGCACGACAGAACGATTGACGCGCCAAGCGGGAATATTGGTTAACCTGAAAGCCCCTCTAATTCGACTCACCGCTCGCAGAAGAATGTTCTTTTGTTCCCCCCATCGCGGGTTCGCCTACAGGAGGAATAGGCCGCGGTCCGCCGCCGAATCCGGCGAATTTGCCGGGCTCATACCGGCGGCGCCATGAGGTCGGAAAACTGCCCGTGGACCGCACTAGGGTCCGATCGAACCTTTGAGCCCGTCAAAATTGACCTAGTTGCACAATTCTTGCCTTGGACAAGGGGGTAACGGTTTGTTAAGGTCCTAAATCGGTGGGTTGCCAAGCTCAACAAATGAAGGTGGGGGCAGGCTCAATGGGCACGGCGTGCGTCGAGAAATTTGCCGGCGTCCCCAAGGTTGCGGCCGTAGGTTGTGGCTTATGGGGCCGGAATATCGTCCGCAATCTCGCCGAACTCGGAGCCCTGTCTGCCGTTTGCGACATCGATACCGACGTTGCAATGGAATTTTCGAACAGGTACGGCGTTCCCGCCCGCAGTCTTGGCCAAATTCTGGATGACCGGGCTTGCGATGGCGTTGCGGTGGCATCGCCGGCCGCACTGCATGTCAAGCATGCCGGCGCGGCGCTGAGGGCCGGCAAGCACGTGTTTGTCGAAAAGCCCCTCGCGCTGACGGCTTCGGAAGGCCACGCGTTGGCGCATCTCGCCAAGAACGAGAGCCGCATCCTGATGGTCGGCCACCTGCTCCAATATCATCCCCTGGTGCGGAAGCTGTTCGATCTGGTTCATGGCGGCCATTTGGGAGAGATCAAGCATATCTCCTGCAACCGCCTCCACGTCGGTCGGGTTCGCAAGGAAGAGAATGTGATTTGGTCGCTGGCGCCTCACGACATATCCGTGATCCTGGCGATTTTGGGAGAGCTTCCAACTCGCGTTTCGGTCGAAGCGACCAGCATTCTGGATCCCGATATCGTCGACATTGCCAGCATCCATATGGAATTCGCCAGCGGCCTCAGCACGCAAGTCAATGTGTCATGGCTGAACCCATACAAGGAGCAGCGGCTTACCGTCCTCGGAAGCAAGGCGTCGGTCGTGTTCGACGACGGCGCCGAATGGGACGACAGGCTGACAATTTATGATCGCCAAACCAAGCCGGGCAGTTCGCGCCCGTGGAAAAAGCGGGTTGATGGCGAGCGCCTTCTGGTCACCCGGCAGGAGCCGCTGCGCGAGGAATGCTCCCATTTTCTGGATTCCATACTCACGGGGGTCGCACCGCGCACGGACGCCATCGAAGCCCTGGGCGTTCTTTCGGTACTTGACGCTGCGACGAGGTCGCTCAAATCTGGCAGGCCGGAATCCATCTGACGGTGCTTCAAGGCGTTTGCCGATCCGGTGATCGGCCCGATAAGCCGCTCGAGGCGGCATAGGATCGCCGCAAGGAACATGCGGCCTTCTCAGTTTGACGGTCCACTCGATCCGCTCGAAACCGGAGACGTTCGCCGCAATGAACATCTGCATGGTCGTATGCAACAACCTCACGACGGACAATCGGGTCCTTCGTGAGGCGCAGACATTGCAGGCCGCGGGTCATCAGGTCTCGGTCGTGGGAATTGCCGGTGCGGAGACGCGTTCCGAAGTCTTGCCGGGCGGGGTGCGCCTGATTCGAGTCGACTGGCGCGGACCGGCCCGACGAAGGCTTCTCATTCGCGCGATTCCGTGGGCCGTGTTCATTTTGTTACTTTGCGGCATTGCGATCTGGGTTGCGGTCAGGCTTGCGGCATTTTTGGGGAAAGCGCTTCCCCCGCTTCTGGGCGGCGTCGCCCTTGGAATGGCGATGTTCTTCCATGCGGCTTGGCAGGCGCAAGTGCCGATCATTCTCGCAAGCGTGTTTTTGGCCATCGCGCTTGCGATACTCGGGCGAGCTGTCGCCAATCTCCATCGTTCGTCGGCGGCACGCGCCAGTGCAGCGGAGAGCGAGCGCAACGCGATGCTGCGCAACACAGGCGCACTATCCGCGCAAGACTCATCAGGGCCGGTGGAATTTCCGCAGCCGCGTTCCTGGGTTCCACAATGGGTGCCGCCGGAATTGATCGACGCGCTGGCGGTTCCGCTGGCGTTTCTCGGCAGACGGTTCGCGCAATTCGCATTGTCACAGGAGCGCGCACGCCAGATGGCCAAGCAGGTTCTCGAACTGAGGCCGGACGTCATCCACGCGCATGACTGCACCGCGCTTCCGGTGGCAGCATTGGTCAAGAGGGCCTTGGGCGTTCCCGTTATTTACGACGCCCACGAAATCTACGCGGAGGCCGCGGTCAGGCGGCGCGGTGTCGTCGACTATTACATTCTGCTGCACCGTCAATATCTTCCGATCGTCGATCGGTTCATAACCGTCAATCAGAGCATCGCGGAGTATTATCGCCAGGTGCATCCGAAATTGAGCCCGGCCGTGGTTATTCGCAATGCGGCGACACGGATGTCGGCCTGGGTCTATGACGGACGGCTTCATGAAGCCGCCGGACTGCCGAGATCCGAAAAGATTTTGCTCTATCAGGGGGGCTTCTCCGCGCTGCGAGGCTTGCAGGAATTGGTGCGGTCGGCGAGTTGTTTGCCGGCCGGCTGGACGCTTGTGATGATGGGATGGGGTCCCCTGGAAGGGGAACTCCGCGCTGTTGCCCTATCGGAGCGGCGGCGTCTGAGCCAAGAGGGCGGCGAGGGGTATGGCGATCCGGACAAGGTCAGATTCGTTGCCGGTGCCCCGCGCGCGGACGTGCTGCTCTGGACTGCGGGTGCAAGCTTGGGAATCATTCCTTATGACGGCAGCGTGCTCAATCACTGGTTCTGCTCGCCCAATAAGCTCTGGGAATTTCCCAGCGCCGGTGTACCCCTTATCGTTCAGCCTTTCCCGGAGCTGCGAAAAGTGGTCGAGAAATATCGATGCGGTTGGATTCTCCCCCAAGCCTGTACGCGCGCCACGCTCGCTGAAATGATCGGCGCTATCACGGAAGAAGAGTTTCGCGAGGCGCGCGAGGGGTGCCGTCGCTTTATCGAAGACGATTCCTGGGAATCCGCGTATGTGCGTCCGTTGACAGAGTTATATGCTTCGCTGGATGTGAAGGCCAATCCGATCCCCGGACCCATTAAAATGACTGCGCAGCAGGGCGCGGCGGACTCTGTGCGAAAGACAAACTCGAGATTGGCGACATGAATCTCGAGCGAATTCAATATTTCCGGATGGGGATTGCCGGCGTTGCGGCGCTGCTCGACATCTCCGGAAGCGGGTTGTCGATGCAGAAGGTCATAGGTGAACTGGGATGACGATGACGTACTCGGCTCATCGAAGCGCCGTGATTGACGAGGGTGCGATAATCGGTGACGGCACAAAGATCTGGCATTTCTGCCATGTGATGACGGGCAGCGTAATCGGCGAGAAATGCGTATTGGGTCAGAACGTGGTCATCGGCCCCGATGTGACTGTCGGCAACGGATGCAAGATTCAAAACAATGTTTCGATCTACAAGGGCGTGACGATCGAGGACGATGTGTTCTGCGGTCCCAGCGCCGTATTCACCAACGTGCGCAACCCGCGCGCTTTTATCGAGCGCAAGAACGAATTCCGCACGACGCTCGTCAGGCGCGGCGCCTCGATTGGAGCCAATGCGACCATCGTGTGCGGAACAGCTATTGGCGAATACGCCATGATCGGGGCGGGAGCGGTGGTTACGGCGGATGTTCCCGCCTATGCGCTCGTCGTGGGATGCCCGGCACGGTTTTCGGGTTGGGTCAGCCGCAGCGGCGAGAGGCTCGGCGACGATTTCGTGTGTCCTCGGACTCAAGAGCGATATATCTGCGAAAACGGCATTCTGCGGGCGCTCTGAACGGGCAACTCCGGGGGCCGGCTGACCGAATATGGCTTAAAGCGGCGGGTATCCGAGAATGGCGACGGTTTCTCAAGGTTCTGCAGCTATTCTTTTGCGATACCACCTGAAGGCCGAATAGCTCTATATTTCAGTTCGTAGTGTTGCCGGCCGCCGTTTGTCAGGCGGGTCGCAGGAAGAGCCTTGCATATCGGCATACTTCTTGCTGGGCAGGCTCCGTGCG
>JBEKLK010000006.1:0-30204 GCA_050010235.1 Rhizomicrobium sp. | reverse complement strand
CAAATGGTTAACATCCGCTTTCCAGCGGCCCTTTGGTTTACCCGACACGAAGGCGGCTTAACCGAATGTGAGCGCGAAATGCTCATCTCATTGATTCGCCTTGTTAAGTTTACCGCCACTTAAACCCTTCCCTTCAAGATGCTCGCCGGAATCCCATCATGGGGTTCCCAGGCCAAGGACCGGGAATGCGCGCGCTTCTCAAAGATATCGAGGCTGTTCCGGCGCTCAGGCGCTTCGGGCGGGTGGCCCGCATCGAAGGGTTGCTCGTCGAAGTGACGGGCGCTGCCGGAGCGATCAGCCTTGGCGGACAAGTTAGGCTATCCTCCTCAAATGGCAAGCAAATCCCTTGCGAGGTCGTCGGATTCCGCGACGGACGGGCGCAAATCATGCCGTTGGGCGCCCTGGACGGCGTCTCACTGGGGGCACGGGCCGATTTTGATGATCGCCCCGCCCTGATCTATCCCTGCCGGGACTGGCTCGGACGAGTGGTCGATGCCTACGGTCGGGCCGCCGACAGCAAAGGCCCTTTGGTACAAGGCTCCCTCGGCTACCCCCTCAAGGCCTCGCCCCCCTCAGCCCATTCGCGCGCGCGTGTCGGCGGCAAGCTCGATCTGGGGGTCAAGGCGCTCAATGCCTTCGTGACCTGCTGCCGCGGGCAGCGCATGGGCATCTTTGCGGGCTCCGGCGTCGGAAAATCGACACTGCTCGCCATGCTGGCGCGCAATACCGACGCCGACGCCATCGTCATCGGCCTGGTTGGCGAGCGCGGGCGCGAGCTCAAGGAGTTCATCGAGGACGATCTGGGCCCTGAGGGACTTCGTCGCAGCGTGGTGGTTGCCGCCACCTCCGACGAGCCCGCGCTGGTGCGCCGGCAAGCAGCCTTCGTCGCGACCGCCGTCGCGGAACAGCTTCGGGACCAAGGCTTGCATGTGCTGCTCCTGATGGACAGCGTGACCCGTTTCGCTATGGCACAACGTGAAGTTGGACTTTCAGCAGGCGAGCCGCCTGCAACGAAGGGTTATACGCCCACCGTGTTTTCGGAACTGCCGCGGCTGCTCGAGCGCGCCGGTCCCGGCGTCCAGGGCACGACGGGCTCGATCACCGGTCTCTACACCGTTCTCGTCGAAGGTGACGATCACAACGAGCCGATCGCCGATGCGGTGCGCGGAATTCTGGACGGGCATATCGTGCTTGAACGTGCCATCGCCGAGCGCGGTCGTTTCCCCGCGATCAATATTCTGAAATCGGTGTCGCGCGCGATGCCGAAATGCAATTCCAATGCGGAGCAGGCAATCGTCGCGCGGGCTCGCGTGCCTCTCGCGGTTTACGAAGACATGGCCGAGCTTATCCGTCTCGGCGCCTACAAAACCGGCACGAATGCGGAAGTCGATGCCGCCATAAAAGTCTATCCGCAGATCGAAGCGTTTCTGTCCCAGAAGAAGGACGAGCGCGTCACTTTGGCCGAGGGTTATGCCGCGCTCGATCGCATATCGGGCGACGGACCGGGGAGGGGTAATGCGTCATGAAACGGCGAGACACGCTAATGCGCCTGAAGCGCTTTCGGGTCGACGATCTCAAGCGGCGTATGACGACGCTTGACGGCATGCGATCCGATCTCGAGCGCAAACTTGCCGATCTCGAGGACAGCGTGGCGCGCGAGCGCCAGCGCGCCAACGATTCCGATATCGGACGGCTCGCCTTCCCGTCGTTCCTGCGTTCGATCGAATCCCGGCGCGAGAATTTGCGCGCGACATTGAAAGAAATCGACCGCGAGCGCGCCCAGTGCCAGGCCGATCTCACCCACGCCTATCAGGATCTGAAGAGTCTCGAACTCGCCACCGAGCAGCAGGCCAAGCGCGTGGCGGAGGTCGAAGCGCACCGGAGCCAATCGCGTCTCGACGAAATGGCAATCGTGCGCCATCTGCGCAAGCACGCGCTCAGGCAAGTTTAGGACCGATTGAAAGTCTCGGCGTTCGTGTCGGGCCGAGGTCTTTGAAATTCCGGGGTTTTCGGCGAAGCGCGGATTCGTTACGATTCTCCGGTTGCGTCGGGGGAGCAGTCATGTCGCTTTCGGAGAGAATATCGCCTTTGGTCGGGCGGCTGGCGATCGCCTGGCTCTTCCTGAGCGAGGCGTGGACAATGATAAATTCCTGGGACGGCACGGTTCTGCTCATGCAGCTGAAGCACGTTCCAGCGGCGCCGCTGTTGCTCGTTATCGCGCTCGCGGTCATGATTTTGGGCGGCATTTCGATCGCGCTCGGTTACCACACACGTCACGGCGCGCTTCTGCTTTTTGGCTTCACTGTGATCGCATCGGTGACGATTCACGACTATTGGAGATTGAATGAGGCGGCCGCCAGAGCGGCGGACCTCGACATCTTCATGCGCAACATGGCCGTAGCCGGAGGCCTTCTCATCCTCATGGGAATGGGCGCGGGTCCGTTTGCCATCGACAATGTCGGAAATGGCGGCAAGAGGGGCCGCTGACGCAAAACACGTCTAACGCGAACGCGCCCATGCACATCCAACCGCGCGCGCGACCACGTGCACCGGAAAGAACCTATCGCAATGTCGTGCAGCGTTCAGCGCAGGACGATCGAGCGGATGAAGTTGACCACCCCGATAGCGATGGCGAACAGAACGGCATAAGCGAGCAATGTCGGAACGGTCACGGCATGCAGTGCCGCCCAATCCGATTGCGGCATTCCCGACCAGTTCGCGCCGCCTTTGGCAGTCGCTGCGGCGTAAATGGTTGTCGCCAGGCCGAACACCACAAGCGCGCCCACAGTCGCCGTCACCAGCGAACCCGCACCCTCGATCATGAAGGCGGCTCCGACGGCAATCACCGCCATGATGACGAGCGTGATCGCGCCAGACGTGGTCACGATGCCGACAATTGAATGCCAAAGATCCATGAGAACAGACATATTACCCCCTTTAAGTCCCAGCTGAAGACACCATGACCTGCGGCCCGCTCACTCAAGGGGCCGAATAGCGCTCTTGTCTAAGAATGATACATCATTTCATGCGTAGGTGGGAGATGGGGTCGTTCAGCTTGGCGTCGCAGGTCAAACCGGCGCATTTCCGGCAACGACGTGGTTAACGCGCGCTGACCAGAGCCGGCCGCGGCGTCATGCGCGCGTGCATTCGGGTGGCGATTGTTTCGATCGCGCGGGAGGACGGCGCCTGGGGGAACTGCCTCAGCAAGTGACATTGGCGACGCAATGCTTCCAGCGCACGCGGGTCGCGCGGCACCGCACCCAGATATTCGAGCGTAGTCTTCAGAAAGGTCCGGCAGGTGGCGGTTAAAGCATCCGCCGTGCGACGGCCTTCCGCATCGTTCGCCGACATGTTGACGACCACGAAAGGCGGCGCAGTGAACGCCCGCATAAGGATTTTGACGAACGCATAGGCGTCGGTCAGTGCGGCTGGATCGGGTGTGAGCACGACGATGGTTTCATCGGATGCGGCGGCAAAGTGCATCAGGCTCGAATCGACACCTGCGCCAAGATCGAGCAGCACACGGTCGTATTTGCGTTCCGCTTTTAGAATGGCGACCAGGCGGGCTGCGTAAGTCTCATCGAAATCGGCAAGCGAACCTGAGCCTGCGGCAGCGGCCAGCAAATCGAAGCCGCCGCGTTCGGCAGCGCCGCCCAGGACGGAAACAGTCGCGTCGCGCAACCCACAGTCACCCGCAAGCAAGCCGGGAAGATTGCCGCCGGATTCCAACCCCAGATGCACCGATGTGTTCGAAAGCCCGAGATCGGCATCGCACAAAAGAACGCGTTCGCCTTCATGGGACAATGCATAGGCAAGACTTACGGCGATCAGAGTTTTTCCAGTCCCGCCTTTGCCGGAACCGATCGCGGTCAGACGCGGTGCGTGGCGAGCCATCATTGAGCGCTCCCGCGGTCGGCACCGCCGGTGTGGCTTTCTATCAGGAGTCGCGCCAGGGAAAGCGGTGTCAACGTTTCGAGGCCGCCTGCGACGAACGGCGAACGGGTGACATGGGCGAGATCGGCGCCCTGGGCAGCCGCGGCAAGCACCGCACCCGCGCGGCGCGCGAGGTCGAGGCCGGTGACGATCATCCGCTTCACGCCGAGTGTGACGAGCGACGTGGTAATCTCGGCGGTCTCCTCCGCGTCGTTGGTCGCGGCGACAACGCCGATCGCTTCGACGCCTTCCATGTGCGCCAACGCGGCGTACGCAGTCCGGGCCTTGGCATTGCGCGGATCGAAGCCGGCGGTATCGACAACGGAGAGAATGTTCTTCGTGGCGCACTCTGCAATTGTTTTCGCCAACGCATCGGTGGTTTCGGCCGTGACGAACCGCGCACCCACATGTTTCGCAAAAGTTTCGAGACGCATGATGGCGCCTGCGCCTGTCACATCGCCGGCGATCAATTCGATCTCCCGTCCGGACAGTCGCGCATGCGCCGCGATCTTCGCGGCGACGGCTGTTTTCCCGGCGCCGGGAGGCCCTGCGAGCAGGAGCGCCGTGGCGCTTTCGATCGTGAGAGGATTTGTGCGCATGCGCTTGTCCAGCGCGGACGCCAGCGCCAGAGTCATGTCGGCGAGACCGCTCTTTTCGGCCGCTTCCGCCAAGGCATGTGCAAGGCCATCGGGCGCGCGATGGGCTCGCAACAGGGTCAAGAGTTCCGCTCGGTCGAAACCGATGCCATTAGGCGTCGCGACAGGGCGTTCTCCCCGCAGACGGCGGATTAGTCCGTCGCGATAGCTCGTTTCGAAGCTGGGAGCGGGCGGATTCAAAGCGGCGGCGAGTTCGCGCGCCGCCGTTTCGACGCCGGCGTCGATTTCCTCCGCGTCAAGCGCGGCGCGCACCATGATTCCGCCGCCCTTGGCCCGTTCGCTCGCCACGATGACGGCCTCGGGGCCCATCTCGTTGCGCACACTGGCGAGCGCTTCGCGCATATCCTTGGCGAGAAAGGTCCGGAGTTGCATTCTACACCTGCCCCAGAGTGCGCAGCCGCACGGAGGCATGGATTTCGTTCTGCGACATCACGACCGTCTGGGCCCGGAAGCGCTCCACGATCGAACGCACGAAGGGTCGTACCTGAGGACTGGTGAGCAGCACGGGGACATCGCCCTTCTGGGCGGCCGCATCGAAGCGCTCGCGCATACTCTGGATGAATTGCTGAAGCTGCGAAGGCGCCATCGCGAGTTGGCGGTCTTCGCCCTGTCCGACAATGGATTCCGCGAAGGCCTGTTCCCAGGTGGGCGACAGCGCAATGAGAGGCAGATAGCCGCCGGACGCCATGTATTGATGGCAAATCTGGCGCGAAAGCCGCGCGCGCACATGTTCGGTGATGTAGAGTGCATTCTTGGTGTGACCGACCGCTTCGGCGATGCCTTCGAGGATCGCGGGAAGGTCGCGGATCGAGACTCTTTCCGCCAGCAATGTCTGCAGCACGCGCTGCACGCCGGTGACCGAAATCTGCGACGGGATAAGTTCTTCGACAAGTTTCTTCTGTTCGGCGGGCAAATCGTCGAGAAGCTTCTTCGTCTCCGAGTATGAGAGCAACTCGGACATCTGGCTTTTCAGCACTTCGGTCAAATGCGTCGTCAGCACGGTACCCGGATCGACGACGGTGTAGCCGCGGAACGAGGCTTCCTCGCGCAGGGTCTGCGCGACCCATGTGGCAGGCAAGCCGAAGGCGGGCTCGGTTGTGTGCGTGCCGGGCAGTTCGATGGTGGCGCCCTTGGGATCCATGACCAGCAGGCTGCCGGGGAACAATTCGCCCCGACCCGACTCGACTTCCTTGACTCGAATGCAATATTCGTTCGCGCCCAACTGCATGTTGTCGAGGATGCGCACCGACGGCATCACGAAGCCCATCTCCTGGGCCAATTGCCGGCGCAGCGCCTTGATCTGATCCGTGATGCGGTGCCCCTTGACGTCGTTGATGAGGGGCAGAAGCGCGTAGCCGAGTTCGACGCGAAGCAGATCGAGCGCCAGCGCGGTGGAGATCGGTTCGTCTTTCGGCGCCGAGTCGGCCTGCGACTTCGCTTCCTGCTTCTGAATTGCGACGAGCGCATCTTCCTTCTTCTTGTACGCAAACCAAGCCAGCGCGCCGATGCCGGCAGCGAGACCCGCGAACACGAATGTCGGCATGCCGGGCAGAACCGACATGATGCCCATCACAGCCGAAGCCATGCCCAGGCCCTGGGGATAGAACGACAATTGATCCATCAACGCCTTGTCGGTCGAGCCTTCGACTCCGGCCTTCGAGACCATCAGACCCGCCGCGGTGGAGACGATGAGTGCCGGCATCTGCGTGACGAGACCGTCGCCGACGGTGAGCAAAGTGAAGGTTTGCGTCGCGTCGCCGAAGCTCATGCCTTTCTGCGCCACAGCGATAATGATGCCGCCGACAACGTTAATTGCCACGATCATCAATCCGGCGATCGCGTCGCCGCGCACGAATTTCGAAGCGCCGTCCATGGCGCCGAAGAAATTCGATTCGTCTTCCAGCCGCTTGCGGCGCAGGCGGGCTTCCTTTTCGTCGATGAGGCCCGACGAAAGATCGGCGTCTACCGCCATCTGCTTGCCGGGCATGGCGTCCAATGTGAAGCGCGCCGCGACCTCGGCGATACGGCCGGAACCCTTCGTGATGACGACGAAATTCACGATCACGAGAATCGCGAACACGATCAGGCCGATCACGAAATTGCCCTGCATGATCAGCTTGCCGAAGGCCTGAATGACGAGGCCGGAAGCCGCCGTACCTTCGTTGCCGTGGCCGAGGATCAGACGCGTCGACGCGAGGTTGAGCGCCAGCCGCATCATCGTCGTGATGAGCAGGATCGTCGGAAAGGCGCTGAATTCGAGCGGTTTGCGAATAAAAACTGCTGTCATCAGGATGAGAATCGCGAAGGACAGGGAAAAGGCGAGGCAGATGTCGAGCAGCCAGGGCGGCAATGGCAACAGCAGAACGACCAGGATCACCATGATGCCGATGGCGAGAGCCAGGTCGCTGCGTTTCAGATAGCTGGCGATCGCGGACGGATTGACGCCGAGATACGTGCCCCGACCGGGCAATGCCGCGATGTCTGTAGCTTCGGCCATTTAGAGGATCGTGCTTTCTGTTGTTCGCTTAACTCGCAAGCCGCGTTTCGCCGTGCTGCGCGACCTGCAGCCCGGCCTGCGTATATTCGCGCAGTTTGTTCCTGAGGGTGCGGATCGAGATGCCAAGAATATTGGCGGCATGTGTGCGGTTGCCGAGGCAATGATCGAGCGTGTCGAGGATGAGGTCGCGCTCGACATCGGCGACTGTGCGTCCGACCAGCCCGCGCGTCGCGGCTGCAGCCGTCTCGACGGCCGTCTTCACGGTGCCGGGCAGATCCGGTGCGCGCGAGGTGCCCACCAATGTGCCGTCCGGCAGGCGGATGGCCTCGGGCATGATTTCCGAGCCGGACGACAGCAAGACCGCGCGATGCACCGTGTTCTCGAGTTCGCGTACGTTGCCGCGCCAGGGGTGGGAAATGAGCAGCCGCTCGGTTTCCGGCGCAATGGGCCGGAACGGCACGCCGTTCGCTTCCGCATATTTGTGTGCAAAATGGCGCGCGAGTGCGAGGATGTCCCGCGGCCTTTCGCGCAAAGCAGGCAGGCGCAGGTTGACGACGTTGAGGCGGTAGAAGAGGTCTTCGCGAAACGTGCCGCGTTTGGCCGCATCGGCCAAATCGCGGTTGGAAGTCGCGATGATGCGGATATTGATTTTGACTGGCTTGGTGCCGCCGACCCGATCGATCTCGCGCTCCTGGATTGCGCGCAGCAATTTCGCCTGCAGGCGCACGTCCATTTCGCTGATTTCGTCGAGCAGCAGGGTGCCGCCGTCCGCTTCCTCGAATTTGCCGACGCGCCGGGCGATGGCGCCTGTAAACGCGCCTTTCTCATGGCCGAACAATTCGGATTCGAGGAGGTTGTCGGGGATGGCCGCGCAATTGACGGAAATGAACGGTTTATCGGCCCGCGACGATTTTCTGTGAACGTAGCGCGCAAGCACTTCCTTACCGGTGCCGGATTCGCCAGTGATCAGGATCGAGGCTTCGCTGCCCGCGACCTGGTCGGCGAGCGCGATCACCGCGCCCATCGCTTCGTCTTCGTAAATGAGCTGGTGGCTCTCGTCCGCAACGGCGGCGAGCACGGCCGCGATCAGTTCCGGGTCCGGCGGAAGAGGCAGGTATTCCTTGGCGCCGGCGCGGATGGCGTCGACAGCGCGCCGCGCGTCCGTTCCCACGCCGCAGGCCACGACCGGTGTGCAGATGCGCTCGGTGGCGAGCGCGCGAACAAGTCGCCCGATGTCGAGCGTCACGTCCGCCAGCACGAGGTCGGCGCCGCGTCCGCTGCGCAATTCGGCGAGCGCCTGTTCGAGATCGCTCGCATGGGTGACTTTCGCCCCGCGATCCATTGCGATCTTGGTTGCCGCGCCGATCTGGCCCTGCAAACTGCCGACGATAAGTAGACGCATGATCTTATTCCTTCAGGTAATAGCCGCCGGTTCCTACGATTGCCCGGCTTTGATGATTTCCGTCATTGTCACGCCGAGGCGTTCCTCGACCAGCACCACTTCACCGCGCGCGACCAGACGGTCGTTCACATAGATGTCGATTGCTTCGCCGACCTTGCGGTCGAGTTCGACGATCGTTCCTCGCCCCAGCTTCAGGAGCTGGCTCACTTCCATCGACGATTTGCCCAGCACGGCGGAAACCGTCACCGGCACGTCGAACACCGCCTCGAGGTCGGAAGCGCTGCGCCTCACTTCCGCATCGGAAGGTGCATCGCCTTGCAGCAATGCGGGGCTATTGCCCGTCGCGCGATCGTGGCTCAGATCCGGCAGTTCGACTTCGTCATTACCTGCCATTGTCTATTCCTCCGCCGTGGGCCGCATTTCCGCATTGCGAAAATGACGTGCCATCAATTCATCCAGGGCCGCGTCGATTGCAGCTTCGGCCCGTTCCGCGCCGCCGCCGCGCCACTCGACGCGGCAATCCGCGCCTCTAATCGTTGGGTCAGGCGACATCTGCACGCGGCCGTCGTAACCTTCTTCATGCGCGATCTGGGCGATGTGCGGGGCGAGCGCCTCGGCGATCGCCGGAGCGGCGCGCAGCAGGATTCGCGGCTCGCCGATTGCCTGATGCATCGCGTCGCGTAACGCAGCCTCGACTTCGCCATTGGGGAAAGAGGCAACCGCGGCGCGCGCCACCTTGCGGGCGACGGCAAATGCAACCTCGGCGGATTGCGCGCGGATCACTTCGACGTAACGCGACGTTTTGGCGAGCGCGTTGTCGATCGCGGCGGTGACCTCGCGCGCCGCCGCCTCAAGAGCCTCAAGCGCGCGAACTTCCCCGGCCTTCATGCCTTCGGCATGGGCGTCCGCACACAGCTTGTCGATCTCGCCTTCGGTCAAGGACCGGCGCTGTCGGGCTTTCGCGGCGTCCGACACGACATCCCGCCTGTCGGCGAAAACGGTGTCGAAAGTGAATTTGGTCGCGGTCATCGGGTCATCGCCATCAGTAAATGAGCTCGTCTTCGCCCTGCTTGCTGGCGATCATGATTTCACCCTTGTTCGCCAGATCCTTGGCGACGTTGACCATCCGCATCTGCGCTTCGTCCACGTCCTTCAGGCGTACAGGCCCCATCGCTTCCATGTCTTCGCGCAATATCTTGCCAGCGCGTTCGGACATGTTGGAGAAGAAGACGTCGCGCAGTGTGTCGGTCGCACCCTTGAGCGCGAGGCCGAGCTTGTCTTTTTCGACATGACGCAGAAGCGTCTGGATCGAGCCGGGATCGAGCTTGCCCAGATCCTCGAAAGTGAACATCAAAGCTTTGATGCGTTCGGCGGAATCGCGACTGCGCTCTTCAAGCGCGGTGAGAAAGCGGCTTTCCGTCTGGCGGTCGAAATTGTTGAAGATTTCCGCCATGTGCTCGTGGGAATCGCGCTTGGCCGTGCGGGCGAGGTTCGACATGAACTCGACGCGCAAGGTGCGCTCCACCTTGTCCAGAATGTCCTTCTGCACGGATTCCATCCGCAACATGCGCTGCACCACCTCAAGCGCGAATTCCTCGGGCAGCGCACCCAGCACGCGGGCGGAGTGTTCGGGCTTGATTTTGGACAACACGACGGCGACGGTTTGCGGATATTCGTTCTTGAGGTAGTTCGCCAGCACGGTCTCGTTCACATTGGCGAGCTTGTCCCACATCGTGCGTCCGGCTGGTCCGCGGATCTCTTCCATGATCTGCGAGACTTTGTCCTCCGGCATGAAACGGGAGATCAGGCGCTCCGTGGATTCGTAGGAACCCATCAGGGATCCGGTAGCCGACATCTGAGAGACGAAATCGACCAAGAGTTTTTCAACCAGGCTTGAGCTGACGGTGCCCAGAGTCGACATAATTTGCGAGATTTCCTTGACCTCGTCGTCGTCGAGCATCTTCCACACTTGCATGGCATGTTCTTCGCCCAGCGCCAGCATCAGAACGGCGGAGCGCTCCGGCCCGGTCAGGGCGCGGATGTCTTCCTTGGCTTGTGACTTGGCTGCGCGCGACATGATCTATACCGGTTGATGGAGCCAGGACCGCAAAATGGCGAGCGCTTCTTCCGGATGCGCCTGCACCACTTCGCCCACTTTGCGGATGGAGGATTCGCGCACCTGTCCTTCGATGCGCGAAATGTCGATCATGCTTTCCGGCGCGGGCAGGGCCCCCGCGCTGGCGGTTTGCGGTCCGGAGATCCCCGGTTGCGTCTGAGCGGGGCCCGGCAGTTGGCCTGCACTCTGCTGCTGAACGAGCATGCGTTGACCGCCGGCCGTCTGGTTGGGCGCGAACATCCGCCCGATCAGCGGCCGCAGCACGAAAAATCCGATCAGCAGTGCGGTGAGGGACAGGATCGCGACCTCGATGATCTTGAACCAGTCCGATGAATCGAGGCCGAGAAGCGGCGTCGGCGCGGGCGTCGACGGTCCCATATCGACTTTTGCGAACGGCATGTTGACGACTTGAACGACGTCGCCGCGCGTCTTGTCGTAGCCGATGGCCGATTTCACGAGAGCATCGATTTGTTGCATCTCCTGGGCGGAGCGGGGCTTGTAGTCGTCCTTGCCGCCGACGCCCGTCAGGATGCCGTCGACGGCGACCGCGACTGACAATTTTTTGACCTGGCCGCCGTCCTGCGTGCTCGTGCGCACGGTCTTGGAGATTTCGTAATTGGTCGTTTCTTCTGTCCGCGTGCTGGCGGATTTCGGATTGTCGGACGAATTACCCTGGTTGCTTTGCTGGCCGCCGGGCACCGCAGTGGCGACCGACACCGCGCCGCTGGCGGTGCCGCTCGCATCGGTCGAGTTCTGCTCGACGGTCTGGGTGGAGCGCACGACCTTGCTGTCGGGATCGTAGATTTCCGCCGTCTCGCTGGTGTGATTGTAGTTCATGTCGGCCGCCACCTGGACGCGGACATGGCCGGGCCCGACAAGGCTCGCCACCATGGATTCGACGCGTTGGCGCAAGCGATCCTCGAAGTTCGTCGTCTGCGATTCTTCGTCCGACGAGGTGGCTTCCGCCCCCGTCTTGTCCTCGCCGCCAGCCAGAAGCTCGCCCTTGTCGTCGATAATGGCGACGCGCGAAGGTTCCATTCCCGCGACGGCTGCGGCGACAAGGTGCTGGATGGCCGCAACCTGTTCGCGGTCGAGCGTACCGCGGGTCTTCAGCACAACGGACGCGCTGGGGTTTTGGGAATCGTGAGAGAAAAGCTGACGTTCGGGAACGACGAGGTGGATGCGCGCGGACTCTATGCCTTCGATCGTCTGGATGGAACGCGCGAGTTCGCCTTCGAGCGCGCGCAGTTGATTGATGTTTTGGACGAAGGCCGTGGTGCCGAACGAATCCGATTTGTCGAAGATTTCGTAGCCGACACCCGCAGCCGGAAGGTTTTCCGAAGCTAGCTCCATACGCAGCTTCGTGACCTGATCGGCAGGCACAAGGATCGTGCCGCCGTCGCCCTTGGCTTCATAGGGCACGTTCATCGCGTCGAGCTTGGCGGTCACCGAAGCTGCTTCGCGCGCTTCAAGTCCGGCGTAAAGAATGCTCTTGGCCGGTTCGGTCACCACGCCGGCAACATAAAGAAAGAACGCCGTGAGGACGGCTGCCACGCCTGCCATGACGCCGAAACGCGCCGCACCGACATTTCTGATGAAATCCGACAACGCATGCCTCCGCTTGAAGGGTGCTGCCGGGAGACGCGGATTTATCCGCTGTCAGGCCGCTTGCCCGTCGTGCTAGGCAAACATTGCCGGGATTAACGTAAAGGTCCGCTTAACGGCGCGCGAAATCGAGAAGCAAAATTGGTCTTGAAAAATTTACGTTTCGTTATTGGTTTCGATCGGCTTGCGTTCAGTGGCGATATTGCTGGACGCGTGTCGCCCGCAATCCGGGAAGGCCGAAGCGATCGATTGCGCGCTGCCACGCCAGAAACTCTTCGACGGTCAAAGTGTAGCGCCGGCAAGCCTCGTCGAGACTCAACAATCCTCCACGCACCGCAGCGACCACTTCGGCCTTGCGGCGGATGACCCAGCGCTTCGTGTTCGGCGGCGGAAGGTCAGCCAGCGTCAGCGGGCTGCCATCCGGCCCGATCACGTAGCTAACGCGTCCTCTGCGGTCTTCGCCCATATTTGTTATGCTCCGCACTCCACGACCCACACGCAAAGTAACCGCTTCCGCTTTAAGAAAGGCCGAAAGCGCAAGGTAAATCTTTGGCTAAATATCTGCATTAACTTGTACTGATTTGGGATTGGGGCGCCTTCGTGGCCGAAAGCGCCCCATCACCTTAAGTTGACGGAAGCTGTTCGAGCGTTTGCAGCATTTCGTCGGCCGTTGTAACGATGCGCGAAGCTGCAGAGTAAGCGCGCTGCGTCGTGATCAGATTGGTGAACTCGGTGGCCAAATCGACCGTCGAACTCTCCAGCGACGAAGACTGAATCGTGCCGGAACCGCCGGCATCCGCATCATTGATCGTCGCCGTGCCCGAAGTTTCCGAGGCTTGGTAGGCGTTTCCTGAGACCGCATTAAGGCCGTCGGGATTGGCGAATGTCGCCAGCGGCAGCTGATAGACGTTCCGCGAAAGGCCGTTCGAATATTGCGCCGTGACGATACCCCCGGTTCCGATCGTGACGCCGGTCAGGCTGCCAAAGGCCGCGCCGTCCACCGTGGAATTCGTCAGGGCCGAGGGACTGCTGTATTGCGTCACGCCGTTGGAGCTTCCGACGGTTCCCATATTGATCGAGATCGTCTGCGGGGTCAGGCCCGATGCGGCCGCAAACGGAATCGTGACGGACACGTTTCCGGTCGCCGGGGTCGTTGCCGAATTGGCATTGGCCAAAGTGCCGTCGGCGTTGAACGTCATCGTGCCGGTTGCGATCGGGTTGCTCGCCGCGCCGATATTGGCCCCGGAGCCCTCATAGCTCACTTCATAGGCCCACGTGTCGGCGCCCGTCTTGATGTAGGAGATGTTCAAGGGCTGCGAACCGCCTTGGCTATCATAAACGTTGATCGTGCTCGTAAATTCCGGCGTCGCGGTGCCATCCGCCATGTCGCCGGGCGCGTAGGTTGAATCGACGGCCGCGCTCGATTCGAGATTGGCCTGTAATGTCATCTCCGTCGAAGGTTCGGCCGAGCCCTCCAAATTGCTCACATTGATCGGCTGCAGTGCGCTGCCGGTGCTGGAGACGCCTCCGGTCGTCGTGATGGGATAGCCGAGCAGATAATAGCCGGACCCGTTGACGAGATCCCCGGTCGAGTCGGGCGTGAAATTGCCCGCCCGCGTATAATAGAGATCGTTCGTCGCAGTCGGCGACTGGCTGGTCACGAAGAAGCCGTTGCCCTGAATTCCCAGATCGGTGGTCGATGTCGCGGCCTGCAGGACACCTTGCTGCGAAACGTTCTGCTGCGAAGTGGCGAGCACGCTGGCTTCGTTGACGTTGGCGCCATAGGAAGAAGTGAGGAACGTCGAGAAGTCGGCCTCGCTGTCCTTGTAGCCGACGGTGTCGACGTTCGCGATGTTGGACGATGTGATGCTCATCGCCTGGCTATTGGCATCCAGGGCCGCCACGCCCGTTAGCATTGCAGATGTAAGGCTCATGGTTCTCTTCCTTTCGGTTCAGCCGCGCTTCGCGTTGGCGTAACCGATGGGTTTCAGGGCGCCGGTTCTCGGCAGCCGCGCCGATATCAACTGGTCGGATTTTGAACCGCCGCCACCTGCGAGAGGGGGACGGCCATAGATCCGATCATCAGTTCAGGAGTGCTTCCCGATAGATTGACTTCGCTCACCACGCCGGTGCTGCTCACGGCGGTTTGTACCGCGGCGCCGTTGCTCGCGCTTGCGCTGACCGCCAGTGTGTACACGCCGTCGGCCAACTGGTTGCCGCTGTTGTCTTCGCCGTTCCAATTGAAGGTATTGCTGCCTGCCGTCGTCGAGCCTGCGCCCGTATAGACGGTCTGGCCGTTCGCGTTGGTGACCGTGAGCGTCGTCGAGGCCGCGTTCGTGCCGAGCGCGTAATTCCAGCTTGCCGTCCCATTGGTCAGCGGTGCATTGCCGTTGGTGACAGTGACGGTTTTTCCGAGGTAGCCAACGGCGCTCGATCCCGCTCCGCCCTGCTGCAGCGAGATGAGCGTCTGCAGGTTCGTGTTGGTGTTGATCTGCTGTTCCACCTGCGAATATTCGACGAGCTGCTGCGTGAATTGGTCGGAGTCCATGGGGTTCATGGGATCCTGATTCTGCAGTTGGGTCGTGAGGAGTTGCAGGAACGTGTTCAAATTGCCCGTGAGCTGCTGGGTCGCGCTATCGGATGTGCCCGACGCACCGGATGCGGAGGCGGCTGCCGGATTGACTGCGCTCGTGCTCATGGTTCGAAACCTTTCTCAGACGCGGATGTCGATGCCGGCCCGCGAAAGTGCGAGGCCGTAAGTAGAAGCAATGGGAAGGATGGGTTCAGCAGTGGAAATCGCGGTAATCGAAAGCGGCTTGGCGCGGGAGGCGCCTTGCTGCGCACCGTCTCCTTGCCGCTCCTGTCCCCTGAGCGAGAATTGCAATCCGTTGTCACTCAGCTGCACGCCGGAATCCTTCAATGCGCGCGAAAGCGTTCCGGAATCGCGCTGCAGCATCTGAAGGGTCTCGGGTCTCTCGGCAACGAGATGAGCCTGCGCCTTGCCGGACGTGTCGACCGTCAGGCGCACTTCGACCCGACCAAGTTCCGCGGGTTCGAGGCTGATGTCGAACTGCTTCGAGCCCGCTTGCGACTTGGCGGCGATGCTGATGGCAAGCGTATTGATATCGGGCTGGGCCGTTTGCGTCGTCGCTTGCGCCGACGGTACAACATGAATGACCGCACTGCTGCCGGCCACCGAATTCTGCGACCCGATCGCCGCCGAAATGCCGCCGGCATCGGCCGTGGAATTCGCAACACTATTGGCACCGGCTGGCGAAGGCGGCAGCGCGACGGCGGTCGCCAGGTCTTCCGATTTCGCGGCGGTCTGCGACGATCCGTTGTCGCTCGACCCCTGAGCCTGTTCGCCGCGGCTGTGGCCGCTGTTCGAGTTGCCGCTGTCATTGCTCTGGGCTTGCGAGCCCGCGGCTTGCTTGCCAGCACTTGGATCGGTTTGCGGTGCACTCGGTTGCGCTGTCGATGATTGCTCAGAAGCCATACGATGCGTCGAGTGCTGGCTCGATTGCATCAGCGCGTTGAACTGGCTGTCGCTTGGACTCCTTGCAACGAGTTGCGAGAGCGCGGCGTTCTTCAACGCCGGAGCCAAAGTCTGTTGCGCGGCGTTGGAATTTGTAAAGCCTGAGGCGTCGGTCTGCAGATCCGACGGCGATTCTGTCGGAGATTCCGCGTCGGTGTCGCTTGCACGCGATTTGTCCGGAGTCGATGTCGGCGCAGATTCCTCGCCTGCGATCTTTCCACCATCTTGCCAGGCGGTCTCCGGCGCAGAATCCGAATCATCCGCGCCGTCCGTATTCTGATCCGGAATTGTAGGACCGGTCGCGGAGAACACCGGACCGGTCTGCATACCGCCACGCAAGGGCATCGAGGGTCCCTCTTGCGTCTGCGGAATCGATTCCACGGTATGGGAAGAGGGTGGCGAGGGCTGTTTCGAGCCTTCCGATGAGGTTTTCGCCGATTTGGCGTTTGTCGTCGTCTGCGCGACTGCTGCCGCCGCCTGCTTTGTCACTGCGTTGTGCGATTTGGCCGCGCGGTCGGCAATGCTCGGCGGCTTGGCCGGCGGCGCGCTTGTCTGAGCGAGCATAGTATCGAAATCCGGAGCGTCCGCGGCGAATTTCGCGGTGGACGCACCCCGCGCGGACGCGGAGACCATCGCCGGTAGTGCGGCAGCACTATTCGAAGGAACTGCACTCGTTGCGACAGATGCCACGCGGATGCACCAAAGTTTGCCCGCAATATCGGTAGCAAGGGTTGGACCACGCATCAGGCGCACATTTTCCGGCATTCGCGCCGAAAATCGCAGGCCGCGAGAACGATCCGAGTGGGGCATGTTCTGCCGCCCCGGCAAACACTGCCGCGCAACGAATGCAGTAACGCGTCGGAAACCATGGCATTTCCGGCAGAAGCAGCGTTTTGAGGATGGCACGCCGCTTGCGAACTCTACCACGACGACAAAGGATTCGCGGGGACTCCGCCTGTGTCACTGAACGGAATTCTGTCTTCTGCGCTATCTGCCCTGCAGACGAATACCACTGCGTTGGGCATCGTTTCGCAGAACATCAGCAATCTCAATACGCCCGGCTATGCGGATCGCACGGTCAACGAACAGACACAGGTGCTGGGCGGGAATGTCTCCGGCGTCGATATCGCAGACATTCAGCGGGTGACAAACCAGTTCCTCACGCAGGAAACCCTGGACGCCAATTCGTCCTCGCAGCAATATTCGACCGAATCGAGCATCTTCTCCCAATTGAACGGTCTGTTGGGGCAGCCGGGATCGAGCACATCCCTCACTTCGCAGCTCGATGCAGTTTCTTCCGCGCTCGACAGCGCGTCATTGTCGCCCAATTCAGCGACGAGTCAGCAGGCAGTCCTTACGGCCTATCAGAACCTTGCCTCGACGATATCGGGGCTCTCGTCTTCGATCGGCGGTTTGCAAGGCCAGGTCGACCAGCAGGTCACATCGACTGTGGGTTCGGTCAACACGCTGCTGCAGCAGATCTTCTCGCTCAATCAGCAGATTCAAACGGCACAGGCGCAGGGCGACACGTCGTCCGGCCTGCTCGACCAGCGCGATCAGGCCGTGCAGAGCCTTTCTCAATATATCGGCGTGCAAACCAGCACGCAGGCTGACGGTCAGATGGTCGTCAGCACCACCGACGGGGTGAACCTGGTCGGTACAAGCACATACGGCCAGCTTTCCTACAGCGGCGGCTCGAACGGCAGCTATCCTTCCATTGCGATGCAGACCGTCGATCCGGCAATAGGCCAGAATGTCGGACCGAGCGTGGCGCTCGATTCCCATCTCGGGTCGGGTCAGCTTCAGGGCCTCGTCACAATGCGCGACGGCGCACTCGAAAATTTCCAGCAGGAGCTCGGGAATTTCGCGCAGCAAACCGCTCAGGCGTTCAATGCGCAGTCGAATGCGAACGCGGCCTATCCGCCGCCCACCACGCTGACTGGAACTAATACCGGGCTGCTCTCGACCGACGGTCTCAATTTCACCGGCCAGACGACAATCGCGGTCGCCAACCAAAGCGGCAATCTCGTGTCGCAGGTCAATGTCGACTTCGACACCGGCACTTTGTCGGTCGACGGCAGCGCGCCGATTAGTATCGGTTCGACCATCGGCAGCTTCACAGCGGCGCTGAATTCCGCGCTTGGTTCGAACGGCACGGCGAGTTTCACGAACGGCGCGCTCTCGGTCGCTGCAAACGGCACGAACGGAATCGTTGTTCAGGACGATGCAAGCGATCCGACGAGCCGCGGCGGAACCGCCTTTTCGCAGTTCTTCGGATTGAACAATGTTTTTCAGACGGGAGCGCCGTCGACAACCGCTACCGGACTGTCGGCAAGCGACCCGGGCGGATTTGCGGCCGGCGGTACGATGCAATTCGTACTCAAGGGCCCGAGCGGTCAAATCGGCAAGCAGGCGAGCGTCACCCTCTCGGCGGGGATGAGCATCGGCGACATCGTCAATGCGCTCAATACGGCCTTCGGCGGCGCCGCGGCCTTCTCGCTGTCGTCCAGCGGAACCCTCAGCATGACGCCGTCCGCTGCAAATGCGCGCTATCAACTGAACGTGGTGAGCGATTCCACCGAACGCGGTTCGACGGGAACGAGCTTCACGCAGCTTTTCGGTCTCGGCACTCAGCAATTGGCCGCGCCGGCGCAAGGGTTCACTGTCAATCCGGCGCTGACGTCGAATCCGTCGCTGCTCGCGTTCGGCCAGCCTTCGATCACCGACACGACCGCGGTCGGCGATCCGATCGTGGAGTCGGGAGATGCGAGCGGCCTCGATGCACTTCAAAACGTAGCGAGCGCGCAGCAGACCTTCCAGGCGGCGGGGACGCTCACGGCGCAGACGACATCGTTGTCGAATTATGTAGGTGCCTTCTACCAGGACGTCGCGACACAGACGCAGGCGGCGACGACAAACAGCACCACACAGAGCGACCGGCTGACCGAGGCGCAATCGCTGCAGTCGCAGACATCCGGCGTCAATCTCGACGACGAACTCTCCAAGATGGTTGTCTATCAGCAAGCTTACAGCGCCGGCGCCCGCATGCTGCAGGTCGCCCAGGCACTCGATCAAACGTTGCAGCAGGATCTGACCTGAGGTAGCCACCATGTCGACGCTCGGCCCGGTATCCACCAGCGCACAAAGCCTGTTGCTGATTTCGCAATTGAATCAGGACAGCGCAACCCTCAATCAAACGCAGCAGCAAGTCGCCTCCGGCTTGACGTCGACGACCTACGGCGGAATCGGCGATCAGACCGCCGCGCTCGAATCGGCACAGGCCGGAGTGGATGCCACGACCGCCTATCAGGCTGCCGCGCAGCTCGGACTCAGCCAGGTCAATCTTCAGGCCACCCAGCTCACGCAGCTGTCGAACCTCGCGAGCCAGCTGCAGCAGGACATCACCACGGCTGTCGGCAACAATTCGGGATCGACCCTGATGTCGGATGCTTCGAGCATCTACGACCAGGTAACCCAAATTCTCAATTCGCAGGATTCGAACGGCAACTACATCTTCGGCGGCGACCAGAGCAATACGCCGCCCGTTACGACGACTTCGCTCCGCGATCTTGCGTCCTTGCCTTCGGCCTCACAGGCGTTCACCAACGGCACCGTCAAGGGCGGCGTGCAGGTCGGCGACGGCCAAACCGTGCAGGTGGGACTCCTGGCATCGAATCTCGGCACTGGAATTCTTCAGACCTTGTCGGACATTGCCAACTTCAACAGCGGCGCGAACGGCAATTTTGGAACGACGCTCACCGGCGCCCAATCGAACTTCTTATCGACCGAGATTCCGACGGCGCAAGCCGCCTACGAGACCGTCAACAATATCTCGGCGCAGAACGGCGAAACGTACCAGCAACTGCAAAGCGCGTTGACCCAGCAGCAATCCATGAACACGCTCTATCAGGGCTTCGTTTCCAACATCCAGAACGTGAACATGGCGTCCGCGATCAGCAACCTGAACCTGGACCAGACCGCGCTGCAGGCGGCGACCGAGGTGACGGCGCAACTGGGCCAGATTTCGCTGCTCAACTACCTATCGCCCAGCGCTTCCGGCTAATCCGGCTTGCCACCGGCCGGGTGGGGTCCTATAGGGCTGCCGCCATGAGCGCCCTCAACAGCCTTGGAATTGCCAAGCCCGTGCACGCGACCCGCGTGGTCGTCGCGATGTCGGGGGGCGTGGATTCCTCCGTTACGGCGGCGATTCTCAAGCGCGAAGGCTACGACGTGCTGGGCGTCACCCTTCAGCTCTACGACCAGGGTGCCGCGGCCAAGAAGAAGGGCGCATGCTGCGCCGGCCAGGACATCTATGACGCGCGCAAGGTCGCCGAGCGGCTCGCATTTCCCCATTACGTGCTCGATTATGAATCGCGGTTCCGCGAACGCGTGATGCAGGATTTTGCGGATTCCTATGCGCGCGGGTTTACGCCCATCCCTTGCGTGCGCTGCAACGAGAAGGTGAAGTTCGCCGATCTGCTCGACACGGCCGCCGAGCTGGGCGCCGACGTCCTCGCCACAGGACACTATGTCCGCCGTGTAGCCGGCGCGCAGGGCTCCGAGCTTCACCGCGCGGTCGACCCTGCTCGCGATCAGAGCTATTTCCTGTTTCGGACGACAGGCCCACAGCTCGATTTTCTGCGGTTTCCATTGGGTGCACTCGAAAAGCGGGAGGTACGGGCGCTCGCGGCCGAGCTCGATCTTCCCGTCGCCGAAAAGCCCGACAGTCAGGACATCTGCTTCGTACCTGACGGCAACTATGCGCGGGTGGTGGAGCGCCTGAGGCCCGATGCGGCTCGGCCGGGTGAGGTCGTAGACATGAACGGCCGCGTGCTCGGCCGCCACGATGGCGTGATTCATTTCACCGTTGGGCAGCGCAAGGGTCTTGGGCTTTCCGGCAACGGCGAGCCGCTTTTCGTGCTGAAGCTCGATGCCGCTCAGGCGCGCGTCGTGGTTGGTCCGCGCGAAGCGCTCCGCATACGGACGATTGCGTTGACCGAGGTGAACTGGCTTATGCCGGCGCCGGCCGCCGCGTTGGACTGCGAGGTCAAAGTGCGCTCAACGCGACCACCGGTTGCTGCCCGCGTAACGCCGTCCGTCGACGGCGGTGCATCCGTCGAACTTCTGGGCATCGAGGACGCCGTGGCTCCCGGCCAGGCTTGCGTGTTCTACGCACCCGGCGGCACGCGCGTTTTGGGAGGCGGCTGGATCACTCGTGCCGAATCCGAGCGCAGAGTGGCGTAAGCGGCATCGCTGGCGCGCTTGTCATCGCGCGCCGAACGATCATCTCTTCTTTTTCTTGCCGGGCTTCCTGGAAGCTTTCTTCGCGGTAGCTCTCTTCTTCGGTGTCTTTTTCTTCTTCGTTGACGCCTTCACTGCGACGGGTTTCGGCCGTTTGTGGTGTGGCTGGTAGACGCCAAGCATACCGCCGCCGGGTAGCGTGATTTGCGTCATCGTTCCCCAGCCCCTGTTTTGGGGCGGCGTGAACGCGACCCTGCGCTTCTTCATGGCCGAAACAAAATCTTCGATGTCGTCGCACATCAGGAAGAGTTCGTGCGCGCCGTTCTTGTCGGATTCGTGCAGCGCGATCTCCGCCGGCGGAACGCCGAAGATGAGAAATCCGCCGCCCGCATCGACCGAAGTCAGTTTCAGGACGTCGGTCAGAAATGCCTTGTCCACCGCGTCGTTCGCGCTCTGGATCATGATATGCGCGCCGATGATCATGATATCGTCCTCAAGGGTCTTGTGCGCTCCAGCCTGCCACAATTTCCCTGATGGGTGCTATCGGCCCTCTCCTTGACAGGCGGGGACCCCGCCCGTAAATCCCCCGCCTTGGCTGGCGCCAGGGCAGCGTAGCTCAGTGGTAGAGCAGGGGAATCATAATCCCTTGGTCGGGGGTTCAAATCCCTCCGCTGCTACCAGCCTAGAAGCGCGGCGAGGAGGCGGTTTGGCCAAGAAGGCGACAGCAGAGACCCATGCGGTCCAGACCTTTCCGGAGGTCACAATTGCCGATGTGCGTGCCGCGGCCGGCCGCATCCGCGAGGCCATCGAACGCACGCCGACGCATCATTCCCGCACCCTGTCGCAACTGGCGGGATGTGACATCAATCTGAAATTCGAGAACCTCCAGTTCACCGCATCGTTCAAGGAACGCGGCGCGCTGAACAAGTTGCTGTCGCTCTCTGCGGAAGAGCGCAAGCAGGGTGTGGCCGCGATGTCGGCCGGCAACCATGCGCAAGGGGTCGCCTATCATGCGGGACGGCTGGGTGTGCCCGTCACCATCGTGATGCCCGAAGGTACGCCCTTCAACAAGGTGAAGCACACCCGCGGCTTCGGCGCGCGCGTCGTGATTGACGGGGCGACGCTGTCGCAATCCTACGAGCGCGCGCGCGCGATTGCGAACGACGAAAACCTCACTTTCATCCACCCCTATGACGATCCGATCGTGATCGCGGGCCAGGGCACGGTCGCACTCGAGCTGCTCGAAGACGTGCCCGATGTGGACACGCTCGTGGTCCCTATCGGCGGCGGCGGGCTCATCTCGGGCATCGCCATCGCGGCCAAGGCGCTCAAGCCGTCGATCGAAATCTATGGCGTCGAAGCCCGACTCTATCCGTCGATGTACGACGCGCTGAAAGGCGCGCAACTCCCTTGCGCCGGTCAGACCATTGCGGAAGGCATCGCCGTGAAGGAACCGGGCGCGCTGACGCGTAGGATCGTGGCGGCGCTCGTGAAGGACGTGCTGCTCGTGCGCGAAGAGGAGATCGAGCGCGCGGTTGCCACGCTTCTCGAAATCGAAAAGACCGTTGTCGAAGGCGCGGGCGCGGCCGCTTATGCCGCAGTCGCCGGCAATCCCGAACTCTTCCGCGGTCGCAAGATCGGCATCGTGCTGTCCGGCGGCAATATCGACATGCGCTTGCTGTCGAACGTGATCCTGCGCGAGTTGTCGCGCGAAGGCCGCATTCTGTCGGTCGTGGTGGAGATCGAGGATCGGCCGGGCCTTCTCGCCAAGATTGCAACTTTGGTTGGCGAAGCGGGCGGCAACATCCTCGAAGTTTCGCACAATCGCATGATCACCGACATGCCTGCCAAATCGGCCGACCTCGGCATGGTCATCGAAGCGCGCGACGCAACCCACGCCGCCGAAATCCGGGCCTGCCTCGAAGCGGCGGGCTTCCGGCTGAGATAGGCACGAAGGTTCTATCTCGAGAATTTTTCCGACAAGATAATGGACGACACCGTGCGCGCGACGCCGATCGCCTTGCCGATACGATCGAGAACGGCATCCATACGCGCGGTTGTGTCGGCTTCGACGATTGCCATCATATCGTAGGCGCCGGAGACGGCAGATAGCGCGCGCACGTCGGCAATGCGCTTCAACTCGCCGCCCACACGATCCGCCTGTTTGGGATCGGCCGTGATCATCACGATCGCACGCAACCTCCGCGTCTCGGCCTCGTCGGAAAGACGCACGGTATAGCCCTTGATTGCGCCTTCCCGCTCGAGGCGCGCGATGCGTTCCTGCACGGTCGATCGGGCGAGGCCCAATTTGCGGGCGAGCGAGGCCGTGGGCTCCCGCGCATTGGCTTTCAGCAGGGCAAGAAGCTGGGTGTCCGTGTCGCGCATGTCGGCCGATCCGGCGATCCGCCGGAAACTCCTGCGATTCGCCGGATGGTAACGCAGTTTCCGTCGCATTGCCGCCTCCCGTCCGGCCGGGCACGGGGACAAGCTTGTCACTCCTCTCGAAAGGGACTGCGGCGATGAAAAACGTAATGTTGGTGGGCGGCGGCAAGATCGGCATTGCAATCACCGAATTCCTGACCTCCTCGGGCGACTACCGCGTGACGGTTGTGGATCGCGACGCCGCGAGCCTCGAACGCATGCCGCGCAAGAATGTCGAGCTGCGCCATATCGAGATCGGCGACGCGCGCGAATTCGCCCATGAAGTCGAGGGTCACGACATCGTTCTCTCCGCGACGCCTTATTCGCTCACCTCGACCGTTGCCGAAGCGGCCAAGCGTGCCCGCGCGCATTACCTCGACCTGACCGAAGACGTCGAAAGCACGCGGCTGATCAAGAAACTCGCCCATGGCGCGGAAACGGCCTTCATCCCGCAATGCGGACTGGCGCCGGGATTCATCTCCATCGTAGCCCACGATCTTGCGAGCAAGTTCGAGAAGCTGCGGGAAGTGCAGATGCGCGTGGGCGCATTGCCCGTGTTTCCCCACAACGCGCTCAAATATAATCTCACCTGGTCGACGGACGGTCTGATCAACGAATATTGCAACTCCTGCGAATCGATCCGCGACGGCCGCCGGGGCGAAGTGCCCGCGCTGGAAGAAGTCGAGGCGTTCTCCCTCGACGGCACGGAATATGAAGCGTTCAACACTTCGGGCGGCCTCGGCACTTTGTGCGATACGCTCGAAGGCAAGGTCGAGAACCTCAACTACAAGACGGTGCGCTATCCGGGCCACCGCGACATCGTCAAGATGCTGGTGCGTGATCTCCGGCTCGGTATGCGCCGCGAGATCCTGAAGGATGTCCTGGAGACCGCCATCCCGATCACTTATCAGGACGTGGTGCTGATCTTCGTCACCGTGTCGGGTTGGATGGAGGGCCGGCTGACCCAGGAAAGCTACGCCAAGAAGATTTACAGCCAGAAGGTGGGGGACAGGCTGATGAGCGCAATTCAGGTGACCACCGCCACGGGCATCTGCGCGATGTGCGATCTGCTCGTGCAGGGCAAGTTGCCGCAAAAAGGCTTTGTGCGGCAGGAAGAAGCCAAACTTTCGGACTTCCTTTCCAACCGCTTCGGGCGTTATTACGCGAAGGGGTTGTAAGGCGCGTCGCATCGACGTCGCCGAATGGGAGACCGGAAGGAACTCGCGTCCATGGAAACCCGTAGCGGCGGTCAGGCTCTGATTGAGGCACTGAAGATTCATGGCTGCGATCTGGCCTTCTGCGTGCCGGGTGAATCCTACTTGGCCGCGCTCGACGCCCTTTATGACGCCCGCGATACGATCCGCCTGATCAGCTGTCGCCAGGAAGGCGGCGCCGCCAACATGGCCGAGGCCTATGGCAAGCTGACGGGAAGGCCTGGCATCTGCTTCGTCACGCGCGGGCCGGGAGCGACCAACGCGTCCATCGGCGTGCATACGGCGTTCCAGGATTCCACGCCGATGATCCTGTTCGTGGGACAGGCGGCGCAGGGCCATCTCGACCGCGAAGCGTTCCAGGAAGTCGATTTCCGCGCCATGTTCGCGCCGCTCGCCAAATGGGCCGCGGAAATTCGTGACCCCGACCGGATCCCGGAATATGTCGCACGCGCGTTTCATGTCGCAACGTCAGGCCGGCCGGGCCCTGTCGTGCTGTCTCTGCCGGAAGATGTCCTGAGCGACGAATGCTGTACGCCGGCTACGCGGCGCTATCAAAAGAGCGAGCCCGCCGCCTCGCGCGAGGCGGTCAAGCGCGCGCATGCCATGTTGATGCGCGCCGAGCATCCTTTCGTCGTGCTGGGAGGGCCGGGCTGGAACGCAGAGGCCATCGCCGACATCCGCAAATTCGCCGAAGCGCTTGATCTTCCGGTGTGCACGGCGTTTCGCGCCAAAGACCGCTTCGACAACACGCTTCCCAACTATTGCGGCGATCTCGGGATTGGAGCGGATCCCAAGCTGGTCAAGCGGATCGAGGAGAGCGATCTGCTGCTCGTCGTCGGCGCACGTTTGGGTGAAATGACGACAGCCGGTTATACGCGCCTCAAGCCGCCCGTCGCGAAGCAGACGCTTATTCACGTGCATCCGGATGCGAACGAACTCGATCGCGTCTATCAGGCTGACCTTTCGATTCTTTCGGGGGTCGCCCCGTTCGTCCACGCAGCCGCAGAGCTGAACGCGCCTGCGCGCGTCGCGTGGCGCGCATTTCGCCGCGATGCGAGAGGCGATTACGAGGCGTTTGCAAAGCCCGTCGCGTGCCCGGGCAACGTCAATCCGTCTGACATTTATGCTTGGCTCAACGACAAGCTTCCGGCGAATGCGATCATCGCCAATGGTGCAGGAAACTATGCGGGCTGGCTGCATCGTTTCTATCGCTACCGCGCCTTTCCGACTTTGCTGGGACCCACCAGCGGCGCGATGGGCTATGGCGTGCCAGCCGCGGTCGCCGCCAAGCTGATTTATCCCGATCGTATTGTCGTAGCCTGTGCCGGTGACGGCTGCTTCCTGATGAACGGGCAAGAGCTGGCGACGGCCGTGCAATATCAGGTGCCCATCGTCGTGCTCGTGTTCGACAATGGCATGTACGGAACCATCCGCATGCATCAGGAACGTGAATTTCCCGGCCGCACGATCGGCACGGATTTGAAGAACCCGGATTTCGCGGCTCTGGCGCGAGCCTATGGCGCGGTCGCGTTCCACGTGAAGCATACGCGAGATTTTGCATCGGCATTCCATGAAGCCGTCGAAGCGAAAAAGCCCGCATTGATACATATCAGCGTCGATCCGGAAGCGATTTCGCCGACGACGACGCTGACCAAATTGCGCGAAAGGTCCGCCAGATGAAATCCGCCGAACTGGTCTCTCAATTCGGCATCGCTGCCGCGTCGGGCGAGCACATCGTTCATTCGCCGGTCGACGGCGCGGAGATCGGACGCGTTGCGTTCGATGAGGCGGCGGCCATGGAAATCAAGATAGCGGCAAGCATCGATGCGTTCCGCGCCTGGCGCGACGTGCCCGCACCCAAACGTGGCGAACTCGTGCGCCTGTTCGGCGAGGAACTGCGCACACACAAGGATGCGCTGGGACGCCTCGTCACGCTCGAAGCGGGAAAGATTCTGCAGGAAGGCCTCGGCGAAGTGCAGGAGATGATCGATATCTGCGACTACGCGGTCGGCTTGTCGCGCCAGCTTTATGGTCTCACCATTGCTTCGGAGCGGCCCGGCCATCGCATGATGGAGCAGTGGCTCCCGGCCGGTCCCGTTGCGATTATTTCCGCGTTCAATTTTCCGGTTGCGGTGTGGGCGTGGAATGCGGCGCTGGCGCTTGTCTGCGGCGATTCCGCGATCTGGAAGCCTTCGGAGAAGACGCCGCTCACAGCGCTCGCGACACAAGCGCTGTTCGAGCGCGCGGCGAAGCGTTTCGGGGCTGCCCCTGCCAATCTCTCGCAGATCGTGCTGGGCGCGCGCGAAGCCGGCGAAGCGCTGGCGCGCGATTCTCGTATTCCCGTCGTGAGCGCCACGGGCTCGACGGCCATGGGTCGCGCACTTGCGCCCACGGTGGCGGCGCGTTTCGGTCGTGCGATTCTCGAACTCGGCGGCAACAACGCCATGATTGTCTGCCCGTCAGCCAAGCTCGATCTTGCCCAGCGTGCGATATTGTTCGCGGCCGTCGGCACCGCAGGCCAGCGCTGCACCAGCCTGCGCCGCCTGTTCGTGCATGACGCCATCTACGACACGCTCGTGCCGGCGCTGAAAGCCGCCTATGCGAAGCTGCCGATCGGAGATCCTCTTACGAGCGGCATTCTGGTCGGCCCGCTGATCGACGGCCGCGCCTTCGAAAACATGGAGCGCGCGCTCGCAAGCGCCACTGGTGAAGGGGGCAAGATCAGTGGCGGCGGGAGAGCGCACGCCGGCAAATATCCAAATGCGTTCTATGTCCGTCCCGCCATCGTCGAAATGCCGGACCAGACGGAAACCGTGCGCCGCGAAACCTTCGCGCCGATCCTCTATGTGATGCGCACGCGCGATTTCAGCCATGCACTCGCGCTCCACAACGCCGTGCCGCAGGGATTGTCGTCCTGCATCTTCACACAGGACATGCAGGAGGCAGAAAAATTCCTCGCGGCGTCGGGCTCGGATTGCGGCATCGCCAACGTGAATATCGGGCCGTCCGGCGCGGAAATCGGTGGCGCGTTCGGCGGCGAAAAGGAAACCGGCGGTGGGCGCGAATCCGGATCGGATTCGTGGAAGGCCTATATGCGCAGACAGACCGCGACCATCAACTATTCCGACGCGCTGCCGCTCGCGCAAGGTATTCACTTCGACGCGGTCTAGCTTGGAATCCCCTGACAGGCCTTGGGAATCCCCGAGTTCCGGGTCCCGATCTTAACCTTCGCTTAAGCATTCGCTTCGTTTTGGCACCCATGCGCGCGAGGCTCCCGTGCAGGGAATGGCGGGACGCGGAATATGCCGAAACATATCGGACAATGGACCGGAATGGTTGTCACGACGGTCGTCGTTCTCGGTTGCGATATGGATGTGCTCTATGCCATGCCGCTCGGCATCGTGGCCGGTGCGCTCGCGACCTTCTTCGTCACGCTCGCCGATCAGCGCATGATGGCGCGGTCGAAATAAGCTAGAGCAGTCTTGATGGACACACGGTCCGCCGGAGGATCAACCGCCGTCGGGCGGGATCGAGTCGAGGGCCGCTTCCAGTTGCTGAAAGGTCGGCTGGGCGATCGTGGGCACACTGCCGCGGCCGATCTCGACCGATACTTGTGCGGCATTGCCATGAAGATGGGCGACAAGGATGTCGCGGATCACGTGGTAAAACAGAGCTTCTTCATCCACGATCGCTTTGAGACGGATAGCCATGGGCCCGACGATACCATAGGCGAGGAACACGCCCATGAAGGTTCCCACCAGCGCCGAGCCGATCATGCGTCCGAGCACTTCGGGCGGCTCCGAGATGGCACCCATGGTTTTGATGACACCCAGCACGGCCGCGACGATTCCGAGAGCGGGCAATCCGTCCGCCATGGTCTGCATCGCATTGGTGGGGCCAAGCGCTTCGGCGTGATGTTTGTCGAGCACCTTCTCCATCGCCGATTCGACCTGATGCGGGTCTTCGAGGCTCATGGTCATCATGCGCAGCGTGTCGCAGATGAAATGAAGAGCGAAATGATCCTTCATGATGCGCGGGTAGCGCTTGAAGATCGATGACTCCTCCGGCTTCTCGATATGCGCTTCCAGAGCGATGAGTCCCTTCGTCTTCATTGTTTTGGTCAATAGGAACAGCAGGCACAAAAGATCGCGATAATCCTGCGGTTTCCATTTCGGGCCGGAGATAACCTTGCTCAGATCGCCGGCAACCTTCTTCAGCGAATACATGGATCCGCCGATCAAAAGCGCCGCGAGCGCGGCGCCACCAATCGTCATCATCTCGTGCGGCAGCGATTCGAGAATGACGCCGATCGAGCCGCCCGAAATCAGAAAGCCGCCAAACACCATGGCGAACAAAACGATAATACCGCCGATTTGGAGCATCAGAAAAAGCCCGAATAATGCGCGCGGGCGGTGGCGTGCATGCCTCCGAACCTGCGTCCGGTCATTATTAATAATGGGGCTTAAGGAGCGATGAAGACCGTTCGAGCCGTAGCGAAATTGCGCGGTTCAGCGGGTCCCGGCCGCCGCAGTTCTTTCCAGGTCGTTAACGCTGTGGCGCTTCATGGCGACGAGCATCGCGAATTCGGCGGTCGCCGTCCGCGACAGTGGATTTGAAGTCATAGAAGCTTGCCATGGCGTTAAGGTCCCGTAATCCGCCGGCTCGTGAGAGTCCGGCGCATGTGACGAAAGGCAGCGTGGGCGCGAAGCAATCCGACCACAGTGAGATCGTCGTTTGACGCTACAGTTCCTCAGGCGGGAATCTCAGAGACACAAGTGAAAGCCGTGAGTCGCAGTCCTCGATTGCTCCGTCGCGCCGGACTCGTGCTGGGATTGGGTGCAAGGGCGCTCATGACACCCGTCGCCTTCGGCACCAACGCGATCGTCGACAGCGAGGATGGTCGCGTGCTGCTCGTGCGCCACAGCTACATGGGCGGATGGCATCTTCCCGGCGGTGGCGTGTCGGCGGGCGAGCCGCCGGCGGTATCGATTGTGCGGGAGCTCAGGGAAGAGATCGGCCTCATGCAATCCGACGATCCCGAATTTCTGGGACTCTTTACCCGCAAATTCGGCTGGGTCACCAATCTCGTTGTGCTCTATCGCATTGCGCATGCGCGTTTCGAGTTTGTCCCGAATTTCGAGATACGTGAAATCTGCTGGGCGGTGCCTGCGCTGCCGCCGGAGGGGACAGCGCCGGGCGCCCGCCGGCGCCTGGCCGAATTTGCCAGCCACGCGCCGCCGAGTCCTTATTGGTAGGTCAGATCGGATCCCATCCGAATACGGAGGTCGTCGCACCCAACTCGACAAAGCTTGGCTTGAGCGCCGCCATTGCGTGGCTCGCGATGGTTTCCGGCGTCCAGCCTTCCACCTTTCCGATGCCGCGGATGGGCCGCGGCTGACTCATCAGGAAAATCTCGTTGCCGCGTGCCACGAATATCTGGCCCGATACGTCCTTCGTCGCGGACGACGCGAGCGACACGGCAAGTTGCGCCACCTGATCTGCCCGCATCATGTTCTTCATCCGGTCGACGCGCTTGGCCGAGGCTTCATCCTTGACGGGAATGGTCGCGATCATGCGCGACCAG
>JBEKLK010000005.1:0-33866 GCA_050010235.1 Rhizomicrobium sp. | reverse complement strand
AGATCGATCTCGTCGCGCGTTCGCCGTCGGGCGTGATCTGTTTCATCGAGGTCAAGGCGCGCGACGGGCGCGAGGCCGCGGTGGACGCATTGGGACCGCGCCAGCAGGCGCGTATCGAGCGTGCCGCCGAACTCTATCTCGCGCAGAGACCCGGGCTTCGGTCCAAGGGCGTGCGGTTCGACACGATCACCGTTGCGAGACGCGGCTGGCCGCGGCATGTCCCGGATGCTTGGCGGCCCTAGGGCTCCCCTGTCGAATTTGGGGTTCAACAGACGCGCCGGCTGAGGCACTCTCCCGAACGATGAAGGCGAAACACGAAGATCCCGCGGAATATCTCCGGCTGCTCGGTCAGGCCGGCGACGGCCCGCACGATATCGCCCGCGCCGCACTGATGTTGGCGGCGCTCGATCATGCCGGCCGGGACATCGATCCCTATTTCGCCCATCTCGCCGACATTGCCGAACATGCGCGCGGCGAAGCGCGTCTTGCCACCAATGCCGAAGACGGCGCTCGCTCGCTCGCGGCTCTTCTTGTCGGCCGCTACGGCTATGACGGCGACAGGCTTGCCTATGACGATCCCCAGAACGCCGATTTGATCGCGGTAATTGATCGCCGACGCGGGTTGCCCGTGGCGTTGGGAATTCTCTACATGCATGCCGCACGTGCGGCGGGGTTCGAAGCCAGCGGTCTCAACGCACCGGGGCATTTCCTTCTGAAGATCACGCTACGTCGCAGTCAGGCGCTGATCGATCCCTTCAACGGCGGTGCCGCGATCGACCGCGAATCGCTGGGCGTCCCGCCCCGCATAGATCCGCCGGTGCCCGAGGACCCGCGATTGGCGGAACCCGTCAGCGACATCGAAGTGTTGTTGCGGCTCAAGAACAATCTGAAGCTGCGCGCGCTTCAGGCCGGCGAGCGCGTTCGCACGCTCGAGATTGCAAAACGCATGGTGCTGATCGCGCCGCGCCGTCCGGAACTGTGGATCGAACTTGCGCGCTTCAACGAAGCCGCAGGCGCGCTGGGGGCGGCGCAAAAGGCCTACGAAGCATGCCTTGCACTTGCGCCGGCGGGCGCGGCGCTTCACAACGAAGCCGCGTTCGGTCTGCAAAGCATGAAACGCCGTCTGAATTAGGAGCACGCAGCATGACGCTCACTGTCGCGATCCAGATGGACCCGATCGAACGGATCGATATCGGGGGCGATTCGACGTTCGCACTGGCGCTCGAGGCCCAGTCGCGCGGTCATGCGCTCCTCTATTACGGTCCGCGCGATCTGACGTTCCGCGACGGCATGGTGACGGCGCGGGCGCGGCCTCTGTCGGTGCGCAACGTCAAAGGCGATCATTTCACGCTCGGACAATCGTCGGTGCATGATTTGTCGGGGGTGCATGTCGTGCTGATGCGTCAGGATCCGCCCTTCGACATGGCCTACATCACGGCCACCCATATCCTGGAGCGCCTCCAGCCGAAGACATTGGTGGTCAACGATCCGTTTCACGTGCGCAACGCGCCGGAAAAACTATTCGTCACCCTGTTCAAGGATTTGATGCCGCCGACCCTGATCACGACGGACCGCGAGGAGATACGCAGCTTTCGCGCCCAGCATCGCGACATCATCCTGAAGCCGCTCTACGGCAATGGCGGAGCCGGCGTGTTCCGCGTCAAGAGCGACGACGAAAACATGGGCGCATTGCTGGAAATGTTCACGCAATTCTATCGCGAGCCGGTGATCGTGCAGCGCTACGTTCCGGAGGTGCGAAAAGGCGACAAGCGTATTCTTCTGGTCGATGGCGAATTCGCGGGCGCCATCAACCGCGTGCCCGCCGCAGGCGAGGCGCGCTCCAACATGCATGTCGGTGGCCGGCCGGAGGCGACATCGCTGACGACGCGCGAAAAAGCGATTTGTGCGGCGCTCGCGCCCGAACTGAAATCGCGGGGCCTCATCTTTACCGGCATCGACGTGATCGGGGATTACCTGACCGAGATCAACGTCACCTCGCCCACCGGCATCCAGGAAGTGCGGCGCTTCGGCGGCCCGGACGCGGCAAAGCTGATCTGGGATGCCATCGAAAGACGGCGCAAATCCTGAACGAAGGCATCCGGTAGTTGGTTTTGCGCGTTCTACTCCCATTTAGGGGAAATTGGAGCCCTATGGTGACGTCATGCTGACCTTGCGCAAATCCGAAGACCGCGGCCGCACCCGCATCGACTGGCTGGACAGCCGGCACACGTTTTCGTTCGGAGATTATTTCGATCCGGCCAATATGGGCTTTGGTCCCTTGCGGGTGATCAACGAAGATGTGGTCGCGGGCGGCGGAGGGTTTCCATCCCATCCCCATCGCGACATGGAGATCGTGACCTACATTCTGTCCGGCGCGCTCCAGCACAAGGATTCGATTGGAACGGGGTCGGTGATCCGGCCGGGCGAAATCCAGCGCATGAGTGCGGGCAGGGGCATCGTCCATTCCGAATTCAACGCCTCACGCGATCGTCCCGTGCACCTTCTTCAGATATGGATCATGCCGGCGGAAGACGGCATGCCGCCATCCTACGAACAAAAGGCCATCGATTCGCGCGCGGTCGCCAACAAATTCGCCCGTATCGCGGCGCCCGATCCCCGGGAAAACGAAGTGCGTCTGGCGCAAGATGCGGAAATCTGGGCGGCGAAACTCGATGCCGGCGTCGAAGCGATTCAGCCTCTCTCCCCGGGCCGGCGCGCGTGGCTCCAAGTCGCATCGGGCGAAGTCGTCGTGGGTCCGCACAATTTGAAAGCGGGCGATGCGCTGGCCGTGACCGACGAGGACAGTGTCTCCGTGCGTTCGAAGGCGCCGTCGGAATTGCTGCTGTTCGATATGGCTTGAGCTCGGGGATCGCGCGTCGGCTCGGGTGCGAAATTCAACTCAACCCGAAGCGGCTCACATAACGCGCATCCATCTTGGCGAGAGGCAGGTAGATGAGCACGTCCGTCGTGCCGAACTGGCGGTCGATGACGGCGCCCTCTCCGATCTTGCAGCCCGCGCGCAGATAGCCCTTGATGAGCGGCGGCAGTGCGCGCAACGCTTCCTTGATATCGATCTCGTCTTTCGCGAGGCGGTTCATGTCGACATAAAGGTCGGGCAGAGCCCGAATGCGCGGGATCTCCATGCTGTGGAAGTGATGAAGATAGGAAAGCGGGAGCGCCAGCGCGTCCGGATCGATTCCCGGCAGCGACGCGCAGCCGAACATCACGTCGATAGAATATCGGCCGACGAAGGCCATGATCCCGCGCCACAACAACTGCATCGTCACGGGCTTCGAGCGATAGCTCTTGAGCACGCAGGAACGGCCCAGTTCGAGCAAACGTGCGCCGGGCGCCATACCCGCCAGCATGGGGGCGATGTCGTATTCGCCCGCGGTGTAGAAGCCGCCGGCGCGCGCCGCATCCACGTCGCGCACCATGCGATAGGTGCCGACAACGGCGGCCTGACCGTCATCGTCGATGATCGCGCGGTCGACCACCAGCATGTGATCGCAATAGGCGTCGAATTTGTCGAAGTCTCGTCGGCTTTCGCGCATGGCCGGCGAGGGAATCGCGGACATCTCTTCGTAGAAAACGTGATAGCGCAGACGTTGAGCGGCTTCGATCTCGGCCTCGGTCTCCGCCAGACGCACTTCCATCGCACCCGAGGCCGCAAGAACCGGCCATTGATCGAGGCGCCCTTCCAGAGGACCAGGTTCGTGGATATTGACCAAAGCAACATGTCCCTTGCCGCGGGCGGGAGCAGGAGGCTCGGGCCGCCGGGCCGTCCGACCCTCACACGCGATTTGGAGTGTTGAGTCTACTCGAATCGGCCATCGGCGGCAAATCACGAGAACCAACGTGCCTAATGAGGAATTGGCGTCAAAACCTGAAAAGATGACGGAATCGTGGCAACGCCGCAGCACCAATTACGCGGCTCGGGCCATTTCCGTTCGCGCCGCTTTGTTGTCGCGTCCGCGGACGTACAGCGTAAGCAGAAGGGCGGGGATTCCCATCGCTGCCGTGCAAATGAAAAACGGCATATAGGCGACCGTGCCGGCATGGGCCGCCAAATTGCTTGGACTGAGAAACGCGCCCGCGATGGAGGGATGGGCCTGAAACCAATCCACCATCTTGCCCGAAGCCCCCTTCAGAAGACCTCCCGGCAATGCATAGAACGAGCTGAACAACGCATATTGCGTGGCCGTGAACGCGACGCTGGTCAGGCTCGACATATAGGCGATGAGCGCGGTGCCCGCGAAGCCGCCGGCAAAGTTCTCCGCGCCGATTGCGATCGTGAGCGCCGAGACATGGGCGCCTTGCAGCGCCAGCCACGAGAAAACCAGATTGCCCAGAATCGAAGCGATAATCCCGATCGTCAATGTTCGCATGATGCCGAGCCGCGCGATGGCGAGGCCGCCCGACAGGGCTCCCGCAATGGTGATCCACACGCCGAACAATTTCACGACGGTCGCGATGGCCGCCGGCGAGAATCCGAGATCGATATAGAGCGGATTTGCCATCACACCCATCACGAAGTCGGGGATGCGATAGGTTCCGATGAGGGCAAGAATGACAAATCCCATCCAGCCCTGCCGCGCAAAAAAATCGACGAAGGGCGCGATGACGGCGCGGTAGAGAACGGTGACGACCTGCACGGTGCTGCCGTGAAGGCCCGACTCTTCGGCAATTTGCTCCGCGGTCCGCTCGCCCGCGACAGCGGCGTGTTCTTCCTCGAGATGCGGCGCGAGCAGGACTGCCGCGATCCCGAATCCCATCATGGCCGCCATTGTGAAATAGGCCGCATGCCAGGACACGAATTGGGCGATGTAAAGTGCGCCTGCGCCTGCGGCAAGGATCGCAAATCGATAACCCAGCTGATAAGCCGCCGCCATCGCACCCTGATCTTTTTGGGGCGCTGCTTCGATGCGCCAGGCGTCGATGGAAATATCCTGCGTGGCTCCCGCGAAGCCAGTCAGCGCCGCCGCAATCACGATCGGCCAAAGACTTATTGACGGGTCGCAGATCGCAAGCGCGCACAAACCGATTGCGACCGCCACTTGCGCGACCAGCATCCACGCCCGGCGTTTGCCCAGCCGTCGGTCGAGAAACGGCAGCTTCAGACGGTCCACCACCGGCGCCCAAAGCACTTTGATCGTGTAGGCAAGCGTCGCGTAGCTGAGGAGCCCGATGTCGGTGCGCGAGACGTGAGCGGTGCGCAGCCAAAGCGACAATGTCGCGCCGACGAGAATGAATGGCAGCCCGGAAGAGAAGCCGAGCGCAAGCATCAGCGCGATGCGGGGTTTCAGATAGGCCTGGAACGGGGCGAAGAAACGCGCGATTGCGCTCATGCGGCAGCTTCGCGCGCTCTCGCCTCAAGATTCAAAGGGAATATTTCGGCCAGCATGGCGTCAAGCTCGGCAGGATCGACGGGTTTGCTGAGAAAACCATCCATTCCAGCCTCCTGGCAAGCGCGTTTGCCGGTTTCCAGCACATCGGCGGTCAGAGCGACGATGGGGGTGCGGACGCGGCGCCTAGCGATCTCGTCCGCCCGGATACGGCGCGCGGCCTCGATGCCGTCCAGCCCGGGCATATGGATGTCGGTGAGCACGAGATCGAAACGCTCTTCCGCCATTACGGCGATCGCGCTTTCGCCCGACGCCACTTCCTTCACCTCGTGGCCGCGCCGGCGCAGCAGTTCGCGGGTGAGAAGCGCATTGATCGGGTTGTCTTCGGCCAACAGGATCTTGAGCGCGCGAGTCTCGCGCCGGGGTCGCGGATCGGCTGCGGTCGTGGCGGCTGAGGTTTGGGCGAGTTCGCCATGTGCCGGCAACGCGAAGCTTTCGGAGGCTCCGTTTTGTTTCGCGCGGATGCGGTCGGCGAGAGAAATCTGGCGGATCGGTTTCACCAGATAGGCGGCAAAACCCATGGCCTTCAGATCCGCCAACTTGCCGCGCGCGTCCGGCGTGAGCAGCACGATCGAGCGGATGCCGGTATCCGGCCATGCCGGCAGTTCGGGGTGGCTCGAAGTTCCCGCGTCGATCAGGATCGCATCGACGTTGGGCGGCGCATGATCATCGTTTGCTCCGGGGAGCCGCAGGCCCACCACTTCGCCGCCGGCAGCACGAATCTGCGCCGTGACGCCTTCGCGAAGCACGGCATTGCGCGTGACGAAGGCAATCCGAAAGCCGGCCAGCCTTTCGCTTTCGATGGGGTGCGCTTCGCGGATCGCAATTGCCGGCGCGGTGAACCAGAAAAGGCTCCCGCCGCCTGGCGCGGGATCGATGCCGATCTCTCCGCCCATCGCCGCGACAAGGCGCTTGGAGATGGCCAACCCAAGACCGGAGCCGCCGAAGCGGCGCGCATGGCTGGAATCGGCCTGCACGAACTCGTCGAATATCTCGAGACGCTTTTCCGCCGGCACCCCGACACCGGTATCGCGCACTTCGAAGCGCAAAAACCGCCGCTCGCGGCCTTCGACGGGATGCATGTCGACGCGCACACCCCCTCTCTCCGTGAACTTGATCGCATTGCCCACGAGATTGGTGAGGACCTGACGCAGCCGGATACCGTCGATGCGGATCAATTCGGGCGCATCGGACGAAATGACGGAGACGAGTTCGATGCCTTTGGCATGCGCTCGCGGCGCCAGCAATTCGACGACGCCTTCGACAATCTGACGCGGCTCGATCTCGTCTTCCTCCAGCGTCACCGTGCCGGATTCGATCTTCGAGAAATCGAGAATGTCTTCGATCAGGGACAGAAGAGCGACGCCCGATTGCTGAATCGCTTCGGCATAAGTGCGTTGCTCCGGCTGCAGTTTCGTTTCCATCAGCAGACGCGCCATGCCCAGCACGCCGTTCATGGGTGTGCGAATCTCGTGGCTCATGGTGGCGAGGAAGCCGGATTTCGCGCGGCTGGCGGCTTCGGCCTTGTCGCGCGCTTCGGTGAGCGCATCTTCCAGCGCCTTGCGCTCGGTCACATCGCGGCCGACGCTTTGAATCTCGATCAGCCGTCCCGATGCGTCGCGTACCGCATAGTCTTCCCAGGCAATCCAGCGCCAGCCATAGGCCGTGCGGACATGCTGGTCATAGCGCACCCGCGCACGCCCGGTTTCCAGGCCCGCAAAGGAACCAAACAATGGCGCACGGCTGTCGGGATGAAGTTCCGGCGCGAACGGATGGCCGATGGCGTGTTGCGGTTGCAGGCCGAATAATTTGAAGAAGGCGTCGTTGGCATAGCTGAGACGGCTGTCGGGCGAACGCCGGAAGATGGCATCGCCTTGCGCATCGACGAGACCTTTGTATCGCACTTCGCTTTCGTGCAGCCGCGCGTTGATCGCGGAGACGGTCGCAAGCGAGGCTTCGAGCTTTTCCGTCAATGAGCGCAATTCGGTCGTGCTGTTCTGCAGCGTGCTCGCGCGGCGCCGCGCTTCTACGAGACCGGCGAGCAGAACCGCTACGCCCAACAATGCGAGCGCGCCCAACAGCAAAGGCGAAAGAACCGCCATGCGGCCGTGCAGAATGCCGTCCGCCAGTGCCGAAGCTCCGACGGTCAGCGCTCCCAGTCCGAAAATGGCCATCCCGGTGCGCGCGAGCGGCAAATCTGTCTCCCCTGATCAGGCAACTTAACCGTTCAGGGGTTTGCGAAAGGTTTAACCGCTGGTGTTTTCGGCCGAAGAAACGGTTAATGTCGGGGTCACCCGGGTCCCGGGTCGTTATCAAAACAGTTCGACTTCGAGGGAGGAATTCATGCAATTCAAAACGTTGGCGCTTGCGGGCGCCATGGTTCTTTTTGCGGGTGCGGCGCTCGCCGACGACCCGATGGCCAACACCTATGCCAACACCATCACCACAAAAGACGCCGCCAGCGGACAGACGGCGGTGCTGCTTTTCAACGCCGACATGACCTACAAAGGCTCCACGACGGACCCCAGCGGCAAGCCGGTCCAATATACTGGCGGCTGGTCGCTCAAAGACGACGGCAAAACCATCTGCCTGACGACCAATTTGCCGCCGAACACGCCGAATGCCCCCAAGCCCTCATGCTCGCCTTTGGTATCGCATAATGTTGGGGACAGCTGGACCGTCACCACCGACCAAAATCAGACCTTTCAAGTTTCGCTCTCGGCCGGCCGTTAATCTTCTGCCGAGCCATTTGGCCGCGGACCGATGGTCCGCGGCCTTTTTGTTTCATTTCAAGGACTTAGAGACCAGAATTGCGGCGCCGGCAGGCATCGGATCATTGCGGACCGGCATGTCATCAAAGCTTCATAGAACTGTGATGGACGTTGCACGGTAGGCGGGCGTTATCGCCGCGACCGACGCCGGGGGCCTTTAAGCGCGGTCTCACCGCATCTCCGGGCGGCTTCGGCCGATGATATTGCCCACTCTCGAGAGGTTCTCCATGAAACCCTTTACGAACCGGTTGCTTGGCTTGGCCGCCGGCATTGCTGTGGCCTGCGCCGCAACCAGCGCGCTGGCCGTCGACCTGACCGGCGCCGGCGCCACCTTTCCCTATCCGATCTATTCCAAATGGGCCGAGGCCTATAAGGCGAAGACCGGCGTGGGCCTGAACTATCAGCCCATCGGGTCGGGTGGCGGAATCGCCCAGATCAAGGCGAAAACGGTGACATTCGGCGCCAGCGACAAGCCGCTTTCGCCGAATGACCTTGAATCGTCCGGGCTGACGCAGTTTCCAACTGTGATTGGCGGGGTCGTCCCGGTCGTCAACATTCCGGGCGTGAAGGCGGGAGAATTGGTTCTCGACGGCAAGACCCTAGGCGACATCTGCCTCGGCAACATCAAATATTGGGACGACGCGGCGGTCAAAAAGCTCAATTCCGGCGTCAACCTTCCCCATCTCGCCATTGTCGGCGTACATCGCTCGGACGGTTCGGGCACGAACTTCATCTTCACGGATTATCTGAGCAAGAAGAATCCGCAATGGGCGTCGCAAGTCGGCGCTGCGACTGCGGTCGATTGGCCTTCGGGCGTGGGGGCGAAGGGCAATGAAGGCATCGCGGAAAACGTTCGTCAGGCAGTCGGCGCGCTGGGTTATGTCGAATATGCCTACGCCAAGCAGAACCATCTCAGCTATGTCCGTATGATCAATCATGACGGCGTCGCCACGGAGCCAACGGCAGCTGCCTTCCAGGCCGCCTCCGCGCGGACCGATTGGGCTCATGCGCCCGGCTTCTACGTCGTGTTGACGGATCAGGCCGGCCACGACGCGTGGCCCATCGCCGGCGCGACCTTCATTCTCGTTTACAAGAATCCGGGCGATCCCAACGCCCAGAAGGAAGCCTTGAAATTCTTCAAATGGGCATATGAGAACGGCGACAGCCTGGCAGAGAGCCTCGACTATGTTGCTTTGCCGCAGACGACCAAGGACGCGGTCTACAAGAGTTGGCAAACCAATATCGTCCCGGCCTCCCTGCCTTGAGGTAGATTGATGCAGGTAAAATGCCTGCAATAAAAATTGGGGGGTTGATGCGTCATCAGCCCCCCAAATCGTTTAATGTGGGACGCGGCGGAACTTCATGGTCGACGCAACCTTGACGGAAAATGTTTCAGCATCGCCGAGGGTCGCGGCGCTGCGGCGCTTCGGGCGCAGCGATTCTCGGTTCCGCGCGCTCACTGCCATGGCGGCTTTTCTGGTCGTCGTGATCTTCGCAGGGCTCATCGCAACGCTGATGGCCGGCGCGTGGCCTGCAATCAAAGCCTTCGGATTTGGCTTTTTGAGTTCAAGCGCGTGGAATCCGGTTACGGAACACTTTGGTGCGTTCCCGGCCATCTACGGCACCGTGGTATCGGCAACCATCGCCATGCTGATCGCATTCCCCATCGGCATCGGAATTGCGATCTTTCTGACGGAGCTCTGTCCGCGTTCTCTCAAGCGGCCCATCGGCATCGCGATCGAGTTGCTCGCCGGCATTCCCAGCATCGTTTACGGCATTTGGGGATTGTTTATTTTCGCCCCGTTCTTCCAGCAGACGCTTCAACCCTGGTTGATCGACACGTTCGCGAATGTCCCTATCCTATCCACGCTTTTTGCCGGGCCGCCGTTCGGCGTCGGCATCTTCACGGCCTCTCTGATTCTCTCAATCATGATCCTGCCATTCATCTCCGCGGTCACGCGCGACGTATTCGAGACGGTGCCGCACACGCTCAAGGAGGCGGCTTATGCCGTCGGATGCACGACGTGGGAGGTCATGTGGAATGTCGTTCTTCCATATTCGCGTGCGGGGGTTGTGGGCGGCGCCATGCTCGCATTGGGCCGGGCACTCGGCGAGACCATGGCGGTGACATTCGTTATCGGCAACTCGCATCACATCAGCGGCTCCCTGTTCTCACCGGGAACGACGATTTCGGCGACGATTGCCAATGAATTCACCGAGGCGCTTGGCGATCTCTACATCCCCGCGCTGATCGAGCTGGGACTCGTTCTGTTCGGAATCACGTTTATCGTGCTGGCAACTGCGCAAATCATGCTCTATCGCCTCAATCGCCGCGCTGGGGGAGGTTCAAAATGAACCGGGCGCTCTACTTCAGACGACGTGTCACCAACAACGTTTTCCTTATCCTGTCGCTCACCGCAGCGGCGATCGGAATCGGCTGGCTCGCGTTGATCCTGACCACCCTCGTCATGAAGGGGGCGATAGGATTTTCATCTACGGTATTCACCGAAATCACCAAGTCGACGGGTTCGGGCGGCGGCCTCGCCAATGCCATCGGCGGCAGCCTGATCATGACCTCTATTGCGGTCGTTGTCGGGACACCCGTCGGAATCATGGCGGGAACCTATCTCGCCGAGTACGGTCGCGATAGACCGTCCGCCTTTATCGTGCGCTTCGTAAACGATATCCTGTTGAGCGCGCCATCGATCCTGATCGGCCTTTTCATTTATGAAATATTTGTCCCGCGAATGGGGCATTTCTCCGGAATCGCCGGTGCCGCTGCCCTTGCAGTCATCGTGATTCCCGTCGTGGTCCGAACGACCGAAAATATGCTGCTGCTGGTTCCGAACACATTGCGCGAGGCCGCCGCCGCTCTGGGCACGCCCCGCAACTTCATTATCCGCACGGTGACGTGGCGGGCGGCGCGCGCCGGCATCGTCACGGGTGTGTTGCTGGCGGTCGCACGAATCTCCGGCGAAACCGCGCCGCTCCTGTTTACCGCGCTCAACAACAGCGGCTGGGTCAACGGAGTCGAAGGCCTCAACGCGCCGATGGCGAGCCTGCCGGTCGTCATCTATTCTTACGCGCAATCTGCCTATGACGATTGGCACCAGCTGGCTTGGGAGGGCGCGCTCCTGATCACGCTGGCGGTGCTGACCCTCAGCGTCGTTGCGCGGTTTTTCGAATCGAGGCGGTACTGACAATGAATTCGATGACTCCCGTCGATCAGAACCAGAAAGTCCGGATCGATATCCAGGATTTGTCCTTCTACTACGGCGCGTTCAAGGCGTTGAAGAACGTCTCGTTGCCGCTTTACGACCGCAAGGTGACGGCATTCATCGGCCCGTCGGGCTGCGGAAAGTCCACGCTGCTGCGCGTGTTGAACCGCATCTACGAACTCTATCCCAAGCAGCGCGCCGAGGGGAAAGTTCTGCTCGATGGCGAAGATATTCTCGAAGGCAAGCAGGACTTAAATCTTCTTCGCGCCAAGATCGGCATGGTCTTTCAGAAGCCCACGCCGTTTCCGATGACGATTTACGACAACATCGCCTACGGCATAAAGCTCTATGAGCGGACGAAGAAATCCGTGCTCGACGATCGCGTGGAGGAAGCGCTGACGCGGGCAGCGCTGTGGAACGAGGTCAAAGGCAAGCTCAGAGAATCCGGTCTCAGCCTTTCGGGCGGGCAGCAGCAGCGCCTTTGCATCGCGCGCACCGTTGCGACACGGCCGGAAGTGATCCTGCTCGACGAGCCCTGTTCGGCGCTCGATCCGATCTCGACGGCCAAGATCGAGGAGCTGATCGACGAGCTTTCCAAGGACTACACGATCGTGATCGTGACGCACAACATGCAGCAGGCGTCGCGCGTGTCCGACTACACCGCCTTCATGTTCCTGGGCGAGCTGATCGAATTCGGCAGCACCGAGCGATTGTTCACCGCGCCCCAAAACAAGCGCACTGAAGAATATATCACGGGCCGGTTCGGCTAAGCATTCTCACACATAGTCTGCGGCGGCCGTCTCGTCTTCGCGAACATCGTCGCGCGCCAATGCATTGAACACGATGCTCAATGCGATGCTGACGAGCAGATTCAGAATCAGCGCGCTGAGCGCGGCGTAACACGGCACCGTCCAGCCCATGATGTGCAGCGGATAGATTGCACCCTTGAAACCAAGGCTCAATTCCATGGCGGTGCCCGCGGCAATTCCCGACGCCCAGCCGATCAGGAGCGCCCACGGATTCAGCGCGCGCGTGTAGAGGCCGATTAGCACGGCCGGAAGGGTCTGAATGATCCAGATCCCGCCCAGCAGTTGCAGGTTGATGGCGTAGGTCTGGGGAATCGCCACGATGAACACGAGCGCACCCAGCTTGACGACCAGCGACGTGATCTTCGCCACCCGCGACTCATGCGCGGGCAGGCAATCCCGTCTGACATATTCGCGGTAGATGTTGCGCGTGAACAGATTCCCACAGGCGATCGACATGATCGCGGCCGGCACCAGCGCGCCGATGGCGATGGAAGCGAACGCGACGCCGACGAACCAGGACGGGAACATGTGCAGGAACAGCGCCGGAACCGCGAAGTTCGGCCCGAAGGTTTTGAATCCCGCCGCGTAGGCCGGCATCGATTTCACGCAGGAGGCAATGGCCATGTAACCCAAGAGCGCGATCAGGCCGAGCGCGATCGAATAGGCCGGCAGCACGACGGCGTTACGCTTGATCACATGGCGGTTCGTCGAGCTGAGAAGTCCCGTAATGGCATGCGGATAGAGGAACAGAGCGAGCGCGGAGCCCAGCGCAAGCGTCGCGTAGCCGCTTTGCTGACCGAGATTGTAGGCGCCGGGCGGACTGAGCAACAGCTTTGCGGGCGGCACGCTAGCGAAAATCTTCGCGTAACCGCCGAGCTCATGCGGAATGACGATCAGGGCCGCGATGACAGTCACATAGATCAGCATGTCCTTGACCACCGCGATCATCGCGGGCGCCCGCAGACCGCTCGAATAGGTGTAGGCGGCGAGAATCACAAACGCGATGACAAGCGGCAGCTCGCCATGGATGCCGAGTCCGCCGATGACCACGCCCATGCCCACAAGCTGCAGCGCAATATAGGGCATGGTGGCCACGATTCCCGTCACCGCGATGGCGAGAGCAAGCGGCCTGTTGCCGAAACGGCCCCGCACGAAATCCGCCGCCGTCACATAGCCTTTCGCGCGCGACACCGACCACAGACGCGGAAAAACGGCGAACAGAATGGGATAGACGAGGATCGTGTAAGGCACGGCGAAAAAGCCCATCGCGCCCGAGCCGAACATGAGCGTTGGGACGGCGATGAAAGTGTAGGCGGTGTAGAGATCTCCACCGAGCAAAAACCAGGTGACGACCGTGCCGAAGCGTCGGCCGCCCAGCCCCCATTCGGCAAGCTGCGTGAGGTCGCCTTTGCGCCAGCGCGCGGCAAAAAAACCCATGACGGTGACGAATGCGAACAGCGCGGCAAAGACGACAATCGCCGTCCAGTCGAGAGGCGCGGCCATGGTGCTAGTCTCCGTCGCGCAATTCGACCCGATAGATCGGGTAGAGGATGGCCGCCCCCAGCACGATCCACAGCATCTGGTACCAATAAAAGAAAGGCACGCCTGCGAGCGAAGGCTCGCTCGAATTGTAGAACGGCGTCCACAGCACGGCGACAAACGGAATGATCAGAAGCAGATGGATCAGGCGAAATGCCTTGCGCGCGCCTTTTGCGTTGCCGGCCATATTGCTCCCCGCTTTCTTCTGCGATTGGCTTACGGCATAACCGGGCTGCCGCCAAGCGCGGGTCGGGGCCGACCATGGACGGACTTTATCTACCGGCATCGCTGGCCGGCGTGGGGCTTCTCGTCGGGCTGAATGCTTTGCTGATGCGGGACGCAAGGCCCCGCTCGAGGCCGCCGCAATGTCCGAGCGTCTCGGCGGAGATACCGGGCTTTCGCGCCGGCGATTCGGCGGCGGCCGAAAACGGCGCGGCGCTTTGCCAAAATGCCGTCGATAGCGCGACGCTCGCGTTCTGCTTTTCGGATTTCATTTTTCCGAAGGCTGCGTTGGTTTTCGGCGAAGATCGCGACACGTCAGACAGCATCAAGGCGCGTTGGGCGGAATTCCGCAACGCAGCACCAGCGGAATAGGGGCTGTGCGAGCGGCCGGCTTGCGCTAAAATGCGCCGGCAAATGCGGATCATTCGAGGGGGATCACATGCGCATTTTGATCGCAGGAATTGTCGGGGCCATCGCGATGTTCGTCTGGATGTCGATCGCGCATCTCGCGACACCTTTGGCCACGATAGGCTTCAGCCAAATCCCGCAGGAGGGTCAACTCATATCCACGATGCGAAATGCCGTCGACGACAAACAAGGCCTCTATTTCTACCCCTGGATGAATCCCAAAGATCCGAACGCCATGAAGGCGCAGGAAGAAAAGCTCAAAACCGAGCCGCACGGGCTTCTCATCTACAACCCGGCCGGCGGGGGCATGTCCGCGAGCATGATGATCGCGGAATTCGCCAAGGAAGCGGCGATATCGCTGATCTCGGCGTTCCTCCTCGCCCAGGCGATGCTCGCGGGCTATTTTGCACGCGCGGGATTCGTCGCATTGATCGGACTCGCCGCGGCGTTGACCACCAACGTGTCCTATCTCGTCTGGTATGGGTTTCCCGCGAGCTACACTCTCGCCTACGGGTTCATCGACTTCATGGGATATGTCGTGGCGGGTCTGGTGATCGCCGCAATTCTGCGTCCCAAATTGGCTTAGTCGGCGTCACCCTTCCGGCTTGAACGGGCATCGCGCGGGACGAATTGCGTTCCCATGCGTTATCTTTGAGCCAATTGAGGGTTCGGTCATGACGTTGATTCTGATTGTCCTGCTGCTCGTGCTGCTGTTCGGCGGCGGCGGATATTACGGTTACAGCCGCTACGGCGGCGGCGGATTGGGCGGCGTGCTCGGGTTGCTGCTCATCGTACTCATCGTGCTGTGGCTGTTCGGCGGCCTGGGCGGCATGCGCATTTGAGCCGGCCGCTCTGCTTCGCCGTGCTCAATTCCTTCATCAGTCGGCAGGTGAATTCGACGGTCGAATAGAAATCGCGGATTTCACGGCGCGCGTCGCGGCCGGGTCCTGAACGACTAGTTTGTGCCCATTCCAGCATTCGATGGAGGACATGTCTTGTCCTGCTCTATCGTTTCCGTCTTCCCCACACTAAGCCAACATTGGGGGAAGCCGGAGACGTGCGGTGTGGAGATGGGCACTGGCGGGAACTGCGATTTTAATTATCGCGGTTGGCGGAACGGCATTTTATCTCAGCGACAAGCTTTATCTGCGCTTTCCGCACACCGCTATCGCGCCAAGCCAATTTGCTCGGCTCTATGAGCCACAGCAACTCAAGGCCGATTTTCAATATCTGACGGCGAAAATCGAGCATGTCCATCCGAATATCCGGGCGGTTGTCGATCCCAATGACTACGCCGCGCGCAAGACGCAGATCTTGGCGGCACTGAACCGACCGATGACGCGTGTGCAGTTTTACGACGTCGTTTCCGCCATCAACGGAGAATGGCACGACGGGCACACTGAAATCGTCGTGCCGCGGGAGGAATGGCAGCACTATCGCGCAGTCGGAGCTTTGCCGCCGTTCGGCGTTTCCATCGACGACAAGGGATTGTCGATTGCCCAGAGTTTCGGCGACGTGAAGATTCCTTTGGGGTCTCGCCTCAATTCGCTCAACGGTGTCGGAGGCCCGGAGCTGGCGGCGTGGCTCATCGCGCGGGAGAGCGCAGAGACGACAACAGGCAAACGCGCCTATGCCGCCGGTCATTTTCCATCACATGTCTGGGCCTACGGGCTGCGCGCACCTTTCACGATCGACTATCAGCCGCCGGACGGCTCGCCCGTAGTCCGCGTGGAATCCAAAGGTGTCGATTGGGATACCTGGAACCGCCGATCGGGGTTCGATTCGAGCGCACCTATGAAGTTGGGCTTCTCCGACGACATTGCGACCCTCTATCTGCGCGATTTCGACGAGCCGGCGGATCGCTATTCCGTTTTTCTCAAAGACGCGTTTCAACGCATCAAGACTCAGAATCCGCGAGCGCTTGTCATCGATCTGCGCAAAAACAATGGAGGCGATTCCCGCGAAGCCGACGAGCTTCAAACCTATCTTTCCGATTCACAACTGCCGGCGCTTGAAAAGGTGGCGATCAAAACAACGCCGGAAGTCAAGGCAATCTACCGGACCTTGCTGCCGGAAGGCTTTCGCTGGATTCCCCTGAACGACGTCGTGCCCATGCTTCATGGCATAGACACGGCTCCCGACAACGGCGTCTTCACATTCCAACCGGAAGCCGCCGCGCCCACCCTGCGCTCGTCTTCCAACCCGCTTGCCTATCAGGGCAAACTTTACGTGCTGATCAGCCCCTACACATATTCGACGGCCGTTCTGTTCGTCGCTCCGCTGAAATATTGGCACCGCGCCATTTTGATTGGTGAAACGACCGGCGAGCCGATGACATTTTTTGGCGATAATTACGAGTTCGATCTGCCGAATACGAAACTTGTCGCCGATGTCTCGCACAAGACATTTTATCTTCTCGGTTCCAAAGGATTCGGCGTGGGCGTTGAGCCGAACATCGCGGTTACGCCAAACGAGCCCGACGCGATGGCATTGGCATTGAAAGAGATCGCACGCCGCGACTCCGTTCGAGCGACGGTGGCAAAGCCATGATCGAGCGCATGCGCAATGGACGTTACGTGGGGGAGGCGTTGAGAGCCGCCGCCATTGTAGCCGGGATATGTGCAGCCACGGCAGCAACGGCGTCAGGTGACGGAACGGCGGTGGACTGGAAGAAAGCCGCGATCGATGACATCGCCGCGGCCAATCGTTCGCTCCTGGATAACGATCCGGGTGCAGTGCCCGGCGTCGATCCAAAATTCCTGACCGACATCGATCATGCGACAGATCTCGCCAATTCAGACGCGCAATCCGTCGACAGCTATGAAGGATATCGCGCTTCGCTGCAGCGTTTCGCGAACGTGTTCCAGGACAATCATTTGTCGGTACAGTTCAAGGCCGCGCCGCACCTGCGCTGGCCCGGCTTTCTCCTTGGGTACAAAGATCATTCCTTCGCCGTTGTTTCAACGCTTGAGGCAAACATCCCGTTGGGAGCGGGACTGATCGGCTGCGATGAACTGAGCGCCGAGACAATGGCGACGCGCAGTCTGGCGGCATATGCCGGCAACTGGACAGCGCCGTCGGCGCGTCGCCGACTGGCGCCATATTTGCTCCTCGATTCGGGAAATCCTTTTGTCCCGCGCCCGGCAAGCTGTGCGTTCGCGCAAAATGGAAGAACATGGTCTGTTGCTCTGCAATGGCGAGACACAGAGCAGCCCGCAATAGGCCCGCAAATCAGTGCGGCACAGCAAATAGCTCCGCAGTCGAGCGGCGGCGTGCGTGCGACCCAAGGCGGGGGCTACTGGGTCGGCATTCCAACTTTGAATGCCATGAACCCGGCCGCAATCGCGGGGCTCGAATCGCTGATGAAGCAAATCGAGGACAAAGCGCCGGCCATTCGCACGGCGAAATATTTTGTCATCGATCTTCGCGGCAATGGTGGCGGAAATACCTTTGTCGCGTTGCGTGCGCTGAATGCAATCTGGGGTGCCGGCGCGCTCGCAGGCGTGCGCCCAAAAAATTTACAGGCGCAATGGCGCGCATCGGCGGGCACCGCAGCCTATCTGAAGTCGGTGTTGCCGCTGATCCGGCAGATGTTCGAGAAACAATCCATTGCGTATTCGGGATTGAGCAAAGTCGTCCAGGGGTTCGACCAGGCCATTGCAAAGGGACAAGCTCTCTATGTCGATGACGACGAATATTCGATCCTCGATGCCGACAAGAACAGTCCGCGCTACAACGTGAGCGCGCGGGCGTTCGTTCTAACCGACGGCGCCTGCCAGAGTTCCTGCCTCAATTTGATGGATTTGATCCTGAAGCTGCCAAACGTCGTCCAAATCGGAGAAGAGACGGGCTCGGACACCAACTATTTGGAGAACCGCCCCGTGCCGTTGCCCAGCGGATTTGCGATGCTCCAGTTTCCGACCAAGCTCTACCGCAATCGCGCGCGCGGCGCGAACGAAGCTTACGAACCCGCCTATTCGTGGAACGGAGACATCACCGATACGGCGAAACTCGAGCAATGGGTTGCGGGACTCGGCATGTGAAAGGCGTGCGGCCTTTTTTCGGGCAGCCGTCAAGAACCGGCAATCTCACTGCAAATGCGCCATCCTGCGATAAGACAATGCCTCAGCGATATGCACGCGGCCGATCGTGTCGATGCCCGCGAGATCGGCGATGGTTCGTGCGACGCGCAGCACGCGATGATAGCCGCGCGCGGTCAGCCGCATGCGCTCGGCTGCATCCGTCAGGAGACGTGCGGCCCCGGGCTCCGGCGTCGCGATCCGTTCGAGCAATTCGCCTTCGGCTTCCGCGTTGGTTCGTAAGTTGAGCCCTTCATAACGCGCGCGCTGGATGTTACGCGCATTGGCCACACGGGACGCCACGGTGGCGCTGCCCTCTGCGGGCGGCGGCAATGCGAGGTCCTGCGCCGAGACGCTCGCCACGTCGATCTGGATGTCGATGCGATCGAGCAACGGCCCCGATATCCTCGCCTGATAATCCGCAGCGCATTTGGGCGTGCGACCGCAGGCCCGCGCCGGTTCGCTCGCATAGCCGCATTTGCAGGGGTTCATGGCGGCCACGAGTTGGAAACGCGCCGGATAACGCACATGCGCATTTACGCGCGCGACAACCGCCTCGCCGGTCTCGATCGGTTGCCTGAGCGATTCGAGAACCGCCCGCTGGAACTCCGGCAGTTCGTCCAGAAACAGCACGCCCAGATGCGCAAGGCTCACTTCTCCGGGCTTGACGCGAAGCCCGCCGCCCACCAACGCGGCCATCGAGGCGGAATGATGCGGTGTACGGAACGGCCGCCGCCGCGAGATCGCGCCGTCGCGCAATTCGCCTGCCAGCGATTGCACCATCGACAATTCGAGCGCTTCGCGCGCGTCGAGCGGCGGCAGCAACCCGGGAAGCCGCGCGGCCAACATCGATTTGCCGGATCCCGGAGGTCCGATCATCAGCATGTTGTGTCCGCCGGCGGCGGCGATCTCCAGCGCGCGCTTCGCGGTCTCCTGTCCCTTTACGTCGCGGAGATCCGGCGCCGTCGTGATGTCGTCCGCCATGCGCGCCACCGGGGGATTCAACACCTGCACGCCCTTCACGTGATTGACGAAGGCGATGAGCGAAGGGGCGGCCACGATCTCGATTCCCGCCGCCCAGGCCGCCTCCGGTCCGCATGCCGCCGGGCAGATCAATCCGCGCTGCGCCTCGGATGCCGCCAGCGCCGCGGGCAAAACGCCCGCAACCGCAGCCACCTGCGCATCGAGCGACAATTCGCCGAGAGCCGTGTAACCCGCAAGCTCTCCTGCCGGCAGAACGCCCATCGCCGCGAGAAGCCCCAGCGCGATCGGCAGATCGTAATGGCTTCCTTCCTTGGGCAGAGCGGCCGGCGCAAGATTAACGGTGATGCGCTTATAGGGAAGTGCCAGTCCGATGGCCGCGAGCGCCGCGCGCACCCGCTCCCGACTTTCATTCACCGCCTTGTCGCCCAGCCCCACCACGTTGAAGTGGGGCTGGCCGTCGCCGATATGGACCTGCACGTCCACTTCGCGCGCCTCGATGCCCTGGAAGGCGACCGTATAGACATGTGCGATCATCAGATCCCCCGATGGGAGGATTAGCGCGCACCAAATCGCGTGCGGCAATTGCCGGTTGTCACGCTTTGTCGCAACGCGTGTCGCAAATATTATCGGCGCGGACGGTCTGCGACCGCGCTCCAAGATTTAATCAGCCGAGCGCGATCGCTGCCGCCAGCCCCGCGATGAGAAAGCGCGCGAGATAGCCCAAAGAATGCGAGAGCGTGAGCAGCGGGTCGAATTTGATCCAGAACCCGTTGGTCACCTGCATCACCAGCGGGCCCGCAACCCAGGCGATGACGGAAATGACAAGCGCGCCTTCGAGGCTCGTCGATCCCGTGAACAGGCAGAGCAGGATCACGCCTGCCGACGTCACGTAACCGAGCACGCTTGCGATGACGATGGCGCGGACATCGCCCGCCTTTTGCCGGAGTCCCGGCCACCACACTTCGGGATAGCGATTGTAGCGCTCGTGGAACAGCACGCCCATGAACAGCCAGTCGGTGAACGATCCGATCGTTCCCGCAACGGCCACGGCCGCGATCAGCCTCCATTCCATGGGCGAATCTCCCGCATAAGCGGGGCGACCCTAGCGCGGCGGCATACCAAAGGCGATGGCGGCCGGACGGAAGGTCTTTTCGGATCAGCCTCCGACGGCGCGCTGCACTTCGGATTGGAACCAGGCGATGCCGGCTTCGTGTTTCGGAGAGAGCCGTCCCTTGGCATAGATGCCGGCGTCGAGATTGCGCTGGACGGCTTCCGTGATCGCAATGTCTTCGACGGTGGTGACTTCCGAAGACGCCATCGCACGCGCGATCTCGGACTCCGGCAAATCCTTCGGGAAGAAATAGAGATAGTCCAACCGCGTGCGGGCGTGGTCGATGGGCCACATGCGCTCCATCATCACGCCGTTGGCGTAGACCTTGATCCCGAGGCAGGGCCATAGCCAGCCCCACAGACCGGAGACGGGAGACCTGTCGCGCGCGGGCGCGGAATAGAACATGGCAGGCGCCTGGATCTCGACCTTGTAGTGGGCGGCGTCGATCGCGGCATCGAGCGCCGGATGCACATTGGGCACGTGATAGCCTTCGAGATAATTCTCGACATAAGTCTTCCAGTTGCAGCGGATTTCATGCGTCGAACGGCGCACGAAACGATAGGTTTCGATGGGCCAATCGCGCAGCCGCTCGTCGAGCACGGCAACCGCTTCGGAGAGCGGCGAGGCATCGCGGTCCATATTGACGAAGACGAAACCGCGCCAGGTTTCGCAGCGCAGGGGAAAGAGCGCGTAGTCGCGCGGGTCGAAGCCTTCGGCCGGGCCGAAATCCCGCGCATTCGCAAGCCTGCCGTCGAGCGCGTAGCGCCAGCCATGATAGCGGCACACAAACGCGCCCGGACATGTGCCTTCGCCATCGTCGGTCAGAGGTCCCGCGCGATGACGGCACACATTGTGGAATCCCCGCAAAACGCCATCTTCGCCGCGCACGACGATGAGCGGATAGCCCGCGACGCTGACGGCCACATAAGTGCCGGGCGCGGCAAACTGGCTTTCGTGGGCCGCCAATTGCCAGGCGCGCGCAAAGACCTGCCGGCGCTCGGCTTCGTAGCGGCTCGCGCCGCGATAGAGGGTTGCTTCAAGCGTTTCGGGAGCGGATTGGCGCATGGGCGCCACATTAGCAGGGTCCACGCGCCCTTGCGAAGCGCCCTTGGCCCCCCTACCGTTGCGACACGCTATCCCACAACGAGAACCCCATGAGTGCCAAACGTTTCGAAGGGACCGACAAATATGTCGCGACCGAAGATTTGAGGATTGCCGTCAATGCCGCGATCACCCTGGAGCGCCCGCTCCTGATCAAGGGCGAGCCCGGCACCGGCAAAACCCAGCTCGCCTATGAGGTGGCCGAAGCGCTCGACGCGCCCCTCATCACCTGGCACGTGAAATCCACCACCAAAGCCCAGCAGGGACTTTACGAATACGACGCCGTGACCCGGCTCAGGGATTCCCAACTGGGCGACGTGCGCGTCAAGGACGTCAAGAACTACATCAAGCAGGGCAAGCTCTGGGAAGCGTTCGAGCTTCCGAAACGCCCCGTGCTCCTGATCGACGAGATCGACAAGGCGGACATCGAATTCCCCAACGATCTACTGCTCGAGCTCGATCGCATGGAGTTCTTCGTCTACGAGACGGGCGAGACGATCAAGGCAGCGCGCCGCCCCATGGTGATGATCACGTCGAACAACGAGAAGGAATTGCCGGATGCGTTCCTGCGCCGCTGCTTCTTCCACTACATCAAATTCCCCGAGCGCGAGACGATGCAGAAGATCGTCGACGTGCATTATCCCAACATCAAGCAGAAGCTGGTGTCGGAGGCGTTGAACGTTTTCTATCAGATTCGCGATGTGCCCGGCCTGAAGAAAAAGCCGTCAACGTCCGAACTGCTCGACTGGCTGAAGCTGCTGCTGAATGAGGACATTCCGCCCGAGGCGCTGAAAGAGCGCGATCCGACGAAGCTCATTCCGCCCCTGCATGGCGCGCTGTTGAAGAACGAGCAGGACGTGCATCTGTTCGAGCGGCTGGCATTTCTCGCCCGGCGGGAGACGAGGAATTGAAGATCGCGCTCGGCGCCCTTGCTCTTGTTCTCGTGTCGCCGGTCGTTCATGCCCAATCGATGCCGGGCGATGCATTTGCGGACGGCAAGGACGGCGCGAAGGTGCACAAGGCTTCGGGCTTCGTCTGTCCCGCCAAGATCGGATTGTTCGAGCGCGACGCCGTGGGCGATGCCGATCCCGAAACGGGAACCGATTTTTGCGCTTATTCCGTCCTGAACGGCGTCTACGGCACGATCAAGTTGACGCCGCTCACGGGTCCCTATGATCCCAAGGCATCGCTTGCCGCGGATTTTACTGAACAGGAAGGCACGGGCGGCAAGCAGATTTCCGAAAAGCCGGAAACCCTGCCGGGAGGTGCCCAGCCCTTGTCCGTCTATGCGCGCACCTACGAAACGTCGAAGCTTGAAGACCTGCATTACCGTGTGCTGTTCACGGGCGCGGCGCTGAAGAACTGGGCGGTGGAGGCCACGATTGAATATGCCGATCCGCGCGACACGCCCCTCGAGCAGGATTTCTTGCGCGCCGTCTATGCTGCCGCGGAAAGCCAGATCGGCGCGAAATAAAGCCGCCTCGTTTGCCGCCGCGCTCGCGATCGCAAGCGCATCGGCTGCTGCTGCGGCGGATCCTCTGGACACCCTGGTCGCCGTCTATCCTCAAACCCTTCTGTCGCGCGCAGACAACACCCTGATCTTCCGGAACGGCGCGCGACTGGATGCGGGGCTCTCCGATGATTCGCGGCCGTTCGATGTCGTGCTCGCGCATGCCTCCGTGCGCGACATGTTCCGCATCGCCTATCCGGTGGGCGGGCCGCTCGCGGCGCCTGCGCCGAATTTCGATCCCGGCCGGTTCCGCAACAAGGCGCTCTTCGATGCGATGTATGGCGACTGCCGCAAGGGCGAAGTCGCGCGCAATCTGGCGACCATCGTCTGGCTGCCCCAGCATTGGGGTCATCGAATCGAAGTCACGCGCGTGAACGGCGTGGCCGACCGGTTGCGCGAGATTTCGGGGGAGATCGATGCGTTGCCGGAGCCGGTCCGGCGCGCCGCGTGGCCCATTGCGGGCACATATGCCTGCCGGGCCGTCGCGGATGCGGGCCAACCTTCGATGCATGCCTATGGCGCAGCGATCGATCTCAATCTCGCGGTCTCCAGCTACTGGTTATGGGACAAAGGCAACGTTTCGCGCGCCATCGCCTGGCGCAACCGGATGCCCCAGCAGATCGTCGACATCTTCGAGCGCCACGGCTTCATCTGGGGCGGCCGCTGGTACCACTACGACACCATGCATTTCGAGTACCGACCGGAATTGCTGGGCTTGGCCCCCGCCCCCACTCCACGCTAGGATTGCGTAACGGCCATCGAACGAGACGCCCATGTTCTTCCAGTTTTTCGACGAGCTTCGCTCGGCCCGCGTGCCGGTCACGCTCAGGGAATATCTGTCGCTGATGGACGCGCTCGCCCATGACGTGATCGATATGAAGATCGATCAATTTTATTTCCTGTCGCGGACGGCGCTCGTGAAGGACGAGCGCAATCTCGACAAGTTCGACCGCGTCTTCTCGCACGTGTTCAAGGGCCTTGATTCTCTGGAGGCCTCCGAGATCACGCAGATTCCGGACGAATGGCTGCGCGCGCTGACGGAAAAGTTTCTCTCCGAAGAGGAAAAGAAACTCATCGAATCCATGGGCGGCTGGGACAAGCTGATGGAGACGCTGAAGCAGCGCCTGGAAGAGCAGAAGAAACGCCACGAAGGCGGCTCCAAGATGATCGGCACGGGGGGCACCTCGCCGTTCGGCGCGATGGGCTACAATCCCGAAGGCGTGCGCATCGGCCAGGACAAGGGCCGGCACGGCAAAGCCGTGAAGGTGTGGGACAAGCGCGAATACAAGAACCTCGACGATTCCGTCGAACTCGGCACGCGCAACATCAAGGTGGCGCTGCGCCGCCTGCGCAAATGGGCGCGGCAGGGCGCGGAGGTCGAGCTCGATCTGCCGGGCACGATCCACGACACCGCCAACAAAGGCTATCTCGACCTCAAGCTGATCCCCGAACGCCACAACACGGTGAAGGTTCTCATCTTCTTCGACATCGGCGGCTCGATGGACGCCTATATCAAGCTCTGCGAGGAATTGTTCAGCGCGGCCAAGACCGAATTCAAGCACATGGAATTCTTCTATTTCCACAATTGCCTGTACGAAAGCGTGTGGAAGGACAATCGCCGCCGCCACAACGAGAAATTCGCGACCTGGGACCTCCTGCACAAATTCCCGCACGACTACAAAGTGATCTTCGTGGGCGACGCGACCATGAGCCCCTATGAGATCACTTATCCCGGCGGTTCGGTCGAGCATTGGAACGAGGAAGCGGGCGCGCTGTGGCTCGATCGCGTGGCGGAGATCTACGAGCATGCCGTGTGGCTCAATCCCGTGGCCGAGAAGCACTGGGAATACACCCCGTCCATCGGGCTGATCCAGCAGATCATGTCGGGGCGCATGTATCCCCTGACCTTGGGCGGTCTCGACACGGCCATGCGGGAACTCAATCGGTAATTCCGGATCGGCTGGCCAAGCGGAAACATGACAATTTCATCGCCCGTTGTCCGGTGGCTGCTCGCGCTTGGTGCGACCGCAATCCTCGTCGTGCTCGCGGTGAAGTTTGTCGACAAGCCGCTGGCCGAATACACCCATGCCGCGGCGTTTGCGCAGCCGCAGTTCAACGAAACCATGCGCATTCTCGAACTTCTGGTGCCCATCGGCGGTATTTCCGTGCTAGCAAGCGGTTTGTGGGTCGCCACGGGCTGTCCGCTCGCGCGCTGGGCCGAAGCGTTGATGCTGTCCGGTTTCAGTCTCGCATTCGGGTTGATGTCGGATGAGTTGCTGCTCAAGCCGATGTTCGGGCGCACCTGGCCCGACGTTCTGTTTCGCGACGGCACATATGGATTCTTTCCGTTCCACGGCGGCAACGACTATCTGTCGTTTCCGTCCGGCCACACGGCCTTTGTGAGCGCGGCGATGTCCGTCTTCTGGATTCTCTATCCGCGAGGGCGCGTGCTTTACGCGCTGGCGATTGCGGCAATCATCGCGAGCCTCGTGGCGACCAATGGCCATTTTTTCGGCGACACGATCGGGGGGCTGTTCGTCGGTGCGACGGCCGGCTGGATCACGGTCACGCTGTGGCGCAAACTGCGCGCCGGAAGAGGCGATGCTTAGCGATGGCGACGACCGACACATCTTCCTGCAAGCAGCCGCCCGGCGTCGTGGCCCCCATCGTGGACTCGCACAAATGCGAGGGCAAGGAAGATTGCGTGCGCGTGTGTCCCTACGATGTCTTCACGGTGCGCAAATTGTCGAACGACGAGCGCGCCGCACTCCCCTTTTTTGTGCGGCTCAAGGTGGCGGTGCATGGCGGCAAGCAGGCTTTTGTGACAAAACCCGATCAATGTCATTCCTGCGGGCTCTGCGTCGCCGCCTGTCCGGAGAGCGCAATCAGGCTGGCCCGGCTGTGAGGCGACGCCGTCGCACCGACCGGCGCTAAGCCTCGGCCGATTCCGTCGGCCTTTTGGCGCGCGCGCCATTCGTTTTTTTCTTGATCGGCGCGTGATCGTTGAGCACCACGCTCAGCAGCGAGCTGTGGACCTCGATTTTTCCGTTGTAGCTGATGAAGCCCAGCTTTCTGAATTTGTTCATGAAGAAACTGACGCGCGAGCGGGTGGTTCCGATCATTTCGGCGAGCAGCTCCTGGCTCACCTTGGTGATGATGGGCTCCGGTTTTCCTTCCTTGCCGAAATTTGCAAGAAGGAGCAGCGCTCGTGCCAGGCGCTTCTCGCTGGAATTGAACAGCTGATCGACCAGATCTTCCTCGACGCGAATCGTCCGCAGAAGAATATGCGCGAGGAACAGTTCGGAAAAGGTCGGCTCCTTGCGGAGCATGCGCATGATCGCGTCCTTTTCGATGCGCATGACCTCGCATTCGCTGATAGCCACAGCCGTTGCCATGCGCTTTTTCTGGCCCGCGAGACAGCCCTCGCCGCAAAATTCGTTTTTCCCGAGAAGGGCGACCACGGCCTCCCGTCCCTGTTCCGAAAGCACGGACACCTTGATCTCGCCCTGCAGAACATAGAATACACAATCCGCAGGCTCTCCTTGCGAGAAGATCCTTTGATTCTTCCGATATATCGAAATGGTTCGTCCGCCGCCCACTTTGGACAGGAATTCGTGCGGATCGAATAATGAAACGCTTTTTTTCGAAGTCGGCATTCGCAGGTCCATGTTGAGGTCTCAATTATACTCAGGATATCACGGCAAGTCAGCCGATTTCATCCGTAATAGAAGGTCAATATTGCTCATTCGCGATCTCGGGGCCGAGCGGCTTCTTTCGAGACATTCCGGCGCAACCGCCGGCCACATTGCGGCTTCAGAAGGCAAGCCCCGGTGCCGGAACGAAGCGGGGAGCGCTCCAGGTTCTTGTTTTAACAGGATTTCTTGGTATGGCGATTTGCCGTTTCCGATTCGCGGCCTGCGTTCCGGCCATCGTGCTGTCGCTTGCCGAACCCTTTCGGAAGCTGATCAATCCGGTACAGACGACTTTCGGCGCTCGCGTCTATAGTTGGTCGAAGTGGGGTTGCCAGGTTGCCATTCGAGAGGCGCCGGATCATGTCGAAGTCGGATTCATTCCAACCAGGCGAGGTGTCGCGGAATTACCGCCGTCGCGCAAGGTTCGAGCGATGAGCACGATGCGCAAATCGTCGTCGGGATCGGAGTCTGGAATCGTAGACCAAGGCCATTTGCATATTGTGCCTCCCAATCCGGCTCCCTCGACAGGATTCGATCGGCGCAACGATTTGGCGCACACCCTCATGGCGACGGTCCGCGAGCCATTGGTCGTTTTCGACCGTCATTTTCATATTGTGGCGGCGAGCCGCTCCTTTCGCCGGATGTTTCCAAACGCTCCTCCCGACGCACACGCTGCGCAATTCTGCGAACCGAACTCCTTTCCGTGGGACAATTCGACGCTTGAGCTTCTGCAGACTGTAGCTTCGCAAGGCGTCGTCATCGAAGATCGCGAAATCGAACTCGGTTCACCCGGCATCGGACGGCGCAAGATGTTGTTGAGCGCGCGCCAAACGACGGATGAAAGCGGCTCCTGCGCGGCGATAGTCGTCGGGCTGGAAGACATCACGGCAAAACACGAAGCCGATGCGTTCAAGGCCGCGTTGCAGGAGAAGCAGGACATGCTTCTCACGGAAGTTCACCATCGTGTCGCCAACAGCCTGCAGATCATCGCGAGCATATTGTTGTTGAAGGCCCGCACGGTGAAGTCGGAGGAGACCCGTCTTCATCTGCACGATGTGCATCATCGACTCATTTCAGTCGCCACCGTGCAGCGGCAGCTGAGCGTTACAGGTCCCGGCAACGACGTCGAGCTTGGCCCATATCTCAAGGTGCTTTGCGAAGGTCTCGCGAGCTCGATGATCGGGGACGATCAGGCGGTCACGATCGCGTCGTCCGCCACGGCCGGCGCCATAAAATCCGAAGACGCTGTCAGCTTCGGGCTTATCGTCACCGAACTGGTGATCAACTCCCTCAAACATGGATTTCCCGGCGGCCGCGAAGGTCACATCGTCGTGGAATACGTCAAGGACGGGTCCGATTGGCACCTGTCGGTTGTCGATGACGGCGCGGGCCGTTCGCCCGATCCGCCGGAAGGCCATCATGTGGGGCTCGGCACCAGCATTGTCGACGCGCTTGCCCGAAACCTGGATGCACGGGTCGAGATCGCGCGACCCGATGCGGGCGCCGCGACGACGATCGTCCACTCCGCCGCTTAATCCCGGCCGAAAGCAGACACATGGCGGCTCGGATCGAACCGTCTCGCGAAGATCGTTGGGTGCTCTTGCCGAAATCGCGCGTCCCTGCTCCGATGGGCCCGGCAACATTCGGAGACTCCCATGCTCCAAGTCCACCATCTGAACAATTCGCGCTCGCAGCGCATCCTGTGGCTTTTGGAAGAGCTTGGCGCGCCTTATGAAATCGTTCACTACACGCGCATGAGTCCGGTGCCGCTTGCGCCTCCGGAATTGAAGAAGGTGCATCCGCTGGGAAAATCGCCGGTGGTTACCGACGGCAATCACACCATCGCGGAGTCCGGCGCCATCGTCGAATATATCCTCGACAAATACGGCAAGGGCCGGTTGCGGCCCGATCCGAAATCGGACGATCACGTCAAGTACATCGAATGGATGCATTACGCCGAAGGCTCGGCGATGCTGCCGTTGATGATGCACATGTATGCCGGATATCTGGGCGACGGAGCGGCACCTTTGCGTCCGCGCATCGACAGCGAGGTCGCCAACCAGCTTTCCTACATGGAAAATGCGCTCAAGGGCCGCGCCTATCTTGTGGGCAGCGGGCTCACAGGTGCGGATGTCCAGGTTGTGTTCGTGCTCGAAGCGGCCGGCGCCAGCGGGTTGCTCAAGGATTATCCGGCTCTTCGGCAGTATCTCGACACGATGCAGGCGCGACCGGCCTACAAGCGCGCGATCGAGAAGGGTGGACCCTATTCGCTGGGCTCCAACCGAAGGCCGGCCTCGTCCTGATTGCGAACAAGTCGGCCCAAATCGCGCTCGACCTCAGAGCGTGACGCCGAACACCCGCTGCAGCATCATCGTGTAGGCGTAATACGCGATCACGGTCAGGGCGACGCCGATCCCGACGCTTGGCCAGAAGGCGAGACCCGCGCGCAGACACAATGGCATCGCTATCAGGAAAACGGAGCCGGGCGGCGTCAGAAGGAACACGTTCCACGCATAATTCCCCGCGCGTGTGCTGTCGTGGGTGTCGATATACAGCAGCACCGCGATCATCCCGCTGCCGATGGGAATGGACGGCGCAATCGTCGCCACGAGAGTCCAGCGTTTGGCGAGCTCGGAGAGCGCCACGATCACGGCAGCCGTGATGGCGACCTTGAAGACTGTCAGGAGAACCGGATTCATGCCTTGGCCGCCATGCCCCAATAATTGAACCCCGCGAAACGCGGCGTGCCGGGTAGGTACATCGTCTCCAGTTCGTCTACGCGGAACCCGGCGTCCCGGATCAGGCACGGAATCGGCCGGCCCAGATGGCAGCCGCCGCCGATCGCCTTCCAAGCCGGCGTGAGCCTCTCCTGCCAACGCCTGACGTTCGCATCGGGCGCCTCGCCATGCTCGCAAAAGATCATGCGGCCCTCCGGTTTCAGAACGCGGCGCATCTCGCCCAGTGCCATCATCACATTGGGAATCGTGCACAGGGTGTAGGTGACGAGCACCATGTTTGCGGCATCGGCGTCGAGCGGGATGGCTTCACCCGGCAGATCGAGGAACTCGATCTCAAGCGGTGACGCAGCCACGCGCGGCGCAGCCCGTGCGCGCATCTCCCGTGACGGCTCGAGCGCCCACAGATGTGTCACTTTTGTTGCGTCGTAGAACGGCAGATTGTGTCCGGCCCCGAAGCCGATCTCGAGCACGCGGCCGGCCGCGCGCGGAACCACCTTGCGGCGCTGATAGGTGATCGGCTTGGCGCTCATCGCCGCGGACAGCAGCGGCGGCAGAAGGTAACGGTCGTAAAGGCCCATGAGAGTCGCTCCGTTGCGCCCGACGAAACCGGAGTATCACGCAGGTTTCAAGTGTCTGCGAATCCATTCGGCCAGTTCGTCTTCGGAAAATGCTCCCGAGGCGAGGGAAAGCATGACGATGACGCACTGTGCATCATCCGCGACCAACGCGAGGCCGTTGAGTCCCAGAAACAATTCAAGCGCAACAAGTGCGATGCGTTTGTTGCCGTCGACGAACGCATGGTTCTTTGCAAGCCCGAACGCGTAAGAAGCGGCAAGTGCCGCCGCATCGGGTTGTCCATAGGCTGCAAGATTTTGCGGCCTAGCAAGCGCCGAATCGAACATGCCTTCATCGCGAATACCTGGCGCGCCTCCATGTTCCTGAAGTTGCTCGTCGTGAGCGGCGAGAAGGACGTCGCGATCGATCCACGTCCAGTCGGTCACTTTGCCAACTCACGCAAAGCATGGCGGCGGTTCTTCATTACTTTGCGGGCCACCTCCAATTGTCTCGATTTCTCGGCATCGTAGGAGCCCAGGCGGAAGCCGTCCGGCGCCGGTGTCAACATCAGGGTGTCGCCCTTTTCCGCTTTGAGGGCGGCGAGAGCTTCCTTTGGCAAGGTCACGCCCAGCGAATTGCCGATCTGGATGATCTTGAGGGAGAAGTGCTGCATGGGCGGCTCCGTTGGTACGTTTGTTATTACTCAACGTTATAACAAACGTATAACACCCGCAAGACGCTAGCTGGGCGGTCCCGGCGTTGGCGGGTCGCCATTGTTGGGCACGTGGACCTCCTGCGGCGTATCGCCGTAACCCGGCTGCATATCGAGGTCGAAACCGCCCGTGATGCCCTTGCCCAGGCAAATCAGCGAAACGATGGGATTGAGGGGAGGCATGCAAGGCAGGAGCGCCGGCTGCTGCTTGCGCATGAGCCCGCGCGCCCAGCGCACGGCGTTCTTCGAACGGTCGGTGTGATCGGCATAGTCGACGGAGTCGTCGGGCGCGTGGCCGGCATTCGCCGTCACGCATTCGGCCCGCTGCTCCGGCGTCAGATTGATCAGATTTTGCGGCGCACACTCGAACAGAAATCCGTGCAGCGCGCCCAAGTCCGTTCCGCCGGTTATCGGCGGCAGGTTGACGGTGCGGTAATCCGGGTAGCGCAGCGGCGATAAAACAGCGCGTGCACGGGGCGTCACTGGCGTTGCGGTTCTTTTGACCGGTTTGGGCGCCAGCGCGAACCAGACAATATGTTCGCGCGACGATGTGACGATCGGCGGGAGCTTGTGCAACGCGCTCAGCAATGCGGCGATTATGCCCACATGCAACAGAACGACGCCTGTGGCTGCGGCAAACCTGTGGGCGGGAAATACGCTCACCGCAATCGTCCACCCCTCACGAGTCGGGCCGGAATTCCAATATATCGCCCGGCTGGCATTCCAGCACCGTGCAAATCTTTTCCAGGGTCGTGAAGCGAACGCCTTTCACCTTGCCGGATTTGAGCAGCGAAAGATTGGCTTCCGTGATGTCGATCGCTTCGGCGAGTTCTTTCGAACGCATCTTACGCCGCGCAATCATCACGTCGAGATTGACGACAATCGGCATTACACGAACCTGGTGTTTTCGTCGGCGACCCGTTGGGCCTCGACCATGACGCGCGAAATGACGAGAACGACACCGGCGGTAAACAGCGCGGCGACGTCGCCGGATCCAAACCCCAGCGATATTTCGCGATGGCCATGGCCGAGGTACCAGGTCAACGCGAGCGAGATCGGTGCATGAACGACGAAAGTGGCGATGACGCCCGCGAAAATTGCGACCGCAACATTCTTCATGAGGCGCAGTGCATCGGCCGAAAAAACGTCGCCTCTGCTGTAATGCAGGAACAGTCTGCGCAACGACCAAAGAGCCCAGATCGTAAAGCTCACGCCGATCATCGAAAATGCGAGCGCACAAAGCCGGTATGCAAGCGGCACGCTCTCATTGAGCACGTCGCTCATATGATCTGCATCGAACATCAGCCATTCGGTGTGCCCGGGATTGAGATAAACCGCGATATTCGCGGCCGGGTAGATCACGAGCCCCAGCGTCGTCAGCCCTGCCATCAGGCGGCTCAACGAGCGCAGATTGGATGGTGGTGTTTTGCGGTCTGTCATTCCGGCCTCCCAAGAAATCCCACGGCGCGCCGGCGCACGTTTCCGAGCGGTCGGTAGCCGCTGCGTCATAACACAATAATAAATTATTGTAAAACGATAATTCTATTCAGGGGCGATAGTCACCGCGATACCGTCGAGCTCCGGTGCGCAGGTGATCTGGCAGGACAGCCGCGAATGAGGTTCGACTGCGAGCGCCATATCGAGCATGTCGATTTCGGCCTCCGACGGCGGCGAGAGCTTTTCATACCAGCCGCCTTCCACATAGACATGGCAGGTGGCGCAGGCGCACGCGCCGCCGCATTCCGCGGAAATGGGAAGTCCCGCATCGCGCAGAATCTCCATCACCGTCCAGCCGTCGCGACCTTCGATAATATGTTCGGCGCCTTTGCGGTCGGTTGCGACGATTTTCATGCCACGCCCAGTTTCTTCTGCAGACTCGACGATGAAGTCGTGTACTGGAAACGCAGCTTCTCATTGGGCCGGCAGATGTGGAATGCCGCTTGTGCCATCAGCGCGGCTTCATGGAAGCCGCACAGGATGAGCTTCAGCTTGCCCGCATAGGAATTGATGTCGCCGATTGCGAAAACGCCCGGTGTCGTGCTTTCGAATTTCGCGGTATCCACCGGAATCAGATTCTCGTGCAGATCGAGTCCGAACTCCGCGATAGGACCAAGCTTGATGGTCAATCCGAAGAACGGCAGAAGCGCATCGCATTCGTGCTTCCATTCGCGCTTGTCGGCGCCGGCAAGCGTCACGGCCTCGAGCTTGCCGTCCGCGCCGTGCAGCGCCTTGACGCTTGCAATCTCGAATTTGACTTTGCCCTGCTCGACCAACTCGCGCATCCGGTTGACGCTGTGCTGCGCGGCGCGGAATCCGTCGCGGTGATGGACAAGCGTCAGGCTCTTTGCGATAGGCGCGAGATTGATCGTCCAGTCGAGCGCGGAATCGCCGCCGCCCGCGATCAGGATATTCCGTCCACGGAACATATCCATCTTGCGCACGGCGTAATGCACGCTCGAACCTTCATAGGCTTCGATGTCGGCGATGGGCGGACGCTTGGGAACGAAGCTGCCGCCGCCTGCGGCGACGACCACGACCGGCGCCACAATCTCGGTGTCGGCATCGGTCGAAAGTTTCCAGCGGCCGTCAGGCAGCTTCTCGAGTGCAGCCGCCATCTGGCTGAAGTGGAATTGCGGCGCGAAGGGCTTGATCTGCTCCATCAGGCGGTCGGCCAACTCCTGCCCTGTCACGATGGGCAGGCCCGGAATGTCGTAGATGGGCTTTTCAGGGTAGAGCTCGGTGCATTGTCCGCCGGGCCGGTCGAGGATGTCGACCAGATGGGCTTTAAGGTCCAACAGGCCCAGTTCGAACACCGCAAAAAGCCCAATCGGCCCCGCGCCGACAATGATGACATCGGTCTCGACAGGCGCGGTCATGCTCTATTCCACATCTTTTCGTCGTATGAAAGAATAAACCTACATTTCCATATGTAGAAATAGGAGCCGCAATCGTCAACTGCGGGCGCCCCATTTCACGGCCCGCGTAACCCGCGCGCGGGGCAAAATCAAATGC